>NZ_JAEQCT010000057.1:0-56222 GCF_020738205.1 Microcoleus sp. PH2017_24_DOB_U_A | reverse complement strand
ACAAGGGTATGGCTTTTCTAATTTTGATAATTTTAGAAATCGCGTATTAGCTTGTTTCTTGCATTAGATAAAATTATCACCATAAGTTCTGGAGAGCCGGATTTCTAGGACTAGCAAATCAATTAGGATTGCTATAGAAAGACCCAGAAGAGAAGAGTAAGGGTTTGAAATTGATAGGAAAACCGCTAGATGGGTTTTTTGTAGGAATGGGGATCGCCCCTCAGAAAACCTCATAAAAGATGAGTTCCGCTTGTTTAACTAATCTATCTTTTGGTAGAAGTAATGGTAACAAGCAGGAGCTTAGTATGTTGCACATCACGATAAATATCCCTGTTCGCTCGATCGCTCTTTGGTAGCTGCGACAAAGATGGCGCTTCAACCAAGGTTCTTGACGCGCGATCGCCCGATCGGGAAAACAAACACGACAATTTTTGCGACAAAATACGAGGAGACGTTGATATGAAGCGGGTTTTAAAAGCTCTTGGACAAACATTAGATTTTAGAGGCGACCCCACGGATAAATTCGGGGGAAGAGAGGATTTTCGATTTTCGATTTGGGATTGATTCCACGGATAAATCACGTGGCGGGTACTATCAAGAAATTCTTGGTCAAAGCATTTTGCTGGTATTTTTCAGTCTAGGATGCACATAAACTCGATCGTGCGGGAGTTTTGTACCAGCGCTGCTGAATGCAGCGAAGTGTTTGGGTAAGGAACGCACGTGCGGACTTAAGTCCGCAGCCGGATTGCGGACTGAAGTCCGCACTACGAACTGTTTTTTTATAGTAATCGAGCGGAGATGATATGACACTATTTTCAAGGCGAGTTTAGCAAAGTTATTGGGGATTTTTAGACCCTCTCTACATCGGGAGGGGTATTTTTCGGCTGCGTTGAAATCGCTTTTTTCAGAAAGCAAGATTTGTGCGCGGTTGGTTGTCCGGCTGGGGGTGCAGCGGCTTGTGCAAGAAAATATATCTGTAGGGGCGAAGCATGACCGCAGTGAATATGAGATATAACTAATAACTTATATGCGGTCATGCTTCGCCCTCTTCAAACAAAAGTGAGATGCACCCTCCGGCTGGGGGTGCAAAAAAACTTATTAACAACGGAGTTTGAGATGGACATTATTTTTTGAATATTAGGCTTAAAATTAAACTAATTCAGGACTCAGGCATCGATCGCATATTTCGGTCATTCTTCGCAATCTGCGCCATTCTATCCCAGCCGGAGCGTAAAGCGTCGGTTGCTTCAAGTCCGATAATTGTTAAGAATCTAAATCCTTTCATTCAAAATCGGTATAACTTGTGGATGCAATGTTGGAAAGAGCTTGGACACTCAAGCAAAATTTAATTGACTTTGTGCTGGATGCTGAGGGAGAGTTGGCGGTAGCTTTAGAAGCTTTTGCCGCAATTCGCTCGACGGGCGAGCGCTACGATATTGCTCAACAAAATCAGGTAATTGACAGTTTTACAGTCGAAGGTAAAGTCGGAAACAAAACGCCGATCGACCTTTTTGTCGAAAGTCAGCCCGATTTAACCGAGGGCGAGATCAGTTTGCTAAAAAGTTGGGGTCAAAAAAGCTTCACCGGCTTGTTTGAAATTACTCAAATTTCCCCTGACAGCTTCGAGGTGACAAACTGGCTGACGGCGAAGCACTACAATGTCAAGCCCAACAGCGCTAATTTCCTCCCAGAAATGTCTCGCTTTAAGTTAGGAGAAATCTTGCGGGCTCGGATTGCGCCTCTCACCGATGAGGCGTGGATACTCTCAGGGCCTCCGATTCCCATGGGGAAATTGGGCAAGCCGAAGTTGGCGGTGGCGATCGGCAGTTTCAAGCAAAATTACAAAAATAACCTGTACAGCGACGCCCCAGAACTGTTAGAGCAAGCTTGGAAGTCGGTAGAACAGTATCACGACGATTTTACCGAATTTTTTGGCGGCGACGAAGTGACGCTATCGGGATATCACCTCAACAAACAGTTGGCCCAATTTCAGGAGGTAATGACTAAAAAACGCTTAGCTGATATCGGCATCGATGGAAGTAAATCTCTCGCGGATATCGTTGAAGATGCCGGAATCGATCCCGAAGAAATCAAAGCAGTCGCGATCGCAGCAGCAGGCGCCGATACTAAAGCAGTTGAGGTGGCGATCGACAGCAATGCGAGTTCAAAAATGGTAACGCCGAAAGTCGAATTGCCCGATCGCTTCAAAAAAGCCGAAAAGGTGACAGCGCTTTCTCATTCCCGCTGGGGACAAACCTTTTTGTCTAACTACAGCCAGTTTACCGAAATGCTCGCAGCCGAGGACTTTTCCACCATTCCCGGTTACGAGAAAATGGTTCGCAGCTATCTAGAAGATCCGGCAATTAATGCCTGGATTTGGCGGCGGTTAGCTAAAGTTAACCCAGCGAAATTATCACAAATCTTGCAAACAGTATTGCAGCGCACAGACTTTCAGATCGAGACCGATTTAGATTCCCTACTGCAAGAGTATAAAAAACCCTTAGAACCCGAACTCCCGGAAATCGCTAGCGTTCCCCTGCACCTGCACAACTTGTTTCAGGAAGCTTTAGGCGAAGTTCACAAGTCAAAGTCCAAGCCGCAGGACAAAAAGAAAAGCTCTAAAGGCTTTAAATCGTGATTGTGCGATCGCGATGGGGACGAACTCACCGCATTTGATATGAGAGTCGGTTTTAACCGACTTTAGCTTTGAGGCAGGGGTTTAAACCCCTGCCGGACTCCGGCACCAGTCAAAAGCTCGATCGAGCTTTTATTCCTAATCGGGCTGCGCCGACTCACCAAGCAGTCTCACAATAGAAAATTCAAAACTATTAATTAAGTTTGTAGTGAGGACTTTAGTCCTTCTTCACTCCAACCGGAAGGACTGAAGTCCTGACTACAAACCTGTTCTTTTCACTCTTCAACTTGTCTGACAGCCATGCGTTGCAGCGGCAGGCTGAGGATGCTAGAAGCAGTCAACAAATAAGAAAGAACAGTAGTCAGCTTCAAACTCAGCAACAACCAGCTATCCTCTGGCAAGTGAAGTTTCAGCCCGAAAACAGATATGCAGTAAACTATCCAGTAAGTAAAGCTCATCTTGATCAGGATTTCTTCGCTCAAAGTACGCGCGGCGAAGCTATCCCCTAGGGAATCGTCAGCCCCGTCAGAGGAGGCATTATCGCTCAGCACGACTAGACCCGCAATAGCAGCGACAAAAGAAACGATCACCAGATTGTCATGCCAGTTAAGCTCAAGCATTTCTAAAACTCCGCTTTTATCGTAATTTTTGGAATTAGACATCAGTCTAAAGGATAAGTTTTCCCGTTCCAAGCAATAGTTACAATTTGACACAGCCACAGTTACAAATCGCAATGAAAATTCACCGCAACCGCCCGCCACAGGCTCGTTTAGTCAATCGCAAAGGACAATTCACCTTGGGTGTTGTCAAATTGGGAGTACCTCGCCTGCATTTTGCCGATCTATATCACAGGCTGCTAACTCTTTCTTGGCCACAATTTTTCATGCTGATTTGTCTGTCGTATGTACTCACAAATTCTTTATTTGCCTTAGCTTACTTAGCGGGAGGAGATTGCATTGCTAATGCACGGCCTGGTTCATTCAAAGATGCTTTTTATTTCAGCGTGCAAACAATGGCGACAATCGGCTACGGTGCCATGTATCCGCGCACCGAGTACGCTAATACTATAGTTGCGATCGAAGCGTTTTTTGGTTTGTGGGGAGTCGCAATGGTGACGGGACTGGCTTTTTCAAGATTTTCTCGAGCAACCGCTAGAGTTATCTTCAGCCGCGTAGCTATAATCGCTCCTTTCAACGGCGTTCCGACTCTGATGTACCGCGCAGGAAATCAGCGCTTCAACCAAATTTTAGAAGCACAGCAGCGAGCTACTTTAATCCGCGACGAAGTAACATCGGAAGGAGAATATATGCGGCGTTTTTACGATTTGCAATTAATGCGGAGTCAATCTCCTATTTTTGCCTTAACTTGGACGGTAATGCACACAATTGATGAGAACAGTCCTTTGTACCAACTTACCGCCAAAGATTTGATCGAGCAGCACGCCGAAATTGTAATTACGCTAACGGGAATTGACGAGACAGTTTCGCAAACTATACACGCGCGACATTCTTTTGTAGCGTCAGAAATTGTGTGGAATATGCGGTTTGTAGATATTATTTCGAGAACTCCGGATGGCGGGCGGGTGGTTGATTATACTCGGTTTCACGATGTGAAGCCTGTGGAATAGAAGTTTTGATTTAGCGCTAGAATTAGGTGTATTGCAACACAAGCCGTAGGGACACGGCACTGCCGTGTCCCTACCTCTGTTAGATTTAGCCAGTCCTAGAAGACCTGTAGGGCAAAACAAGTTAATATTTATGAACTCAATAACTGCGAACATGACACTGAAAGAATTGCAACCGCAACTTTTGGCGTTAACTCCTGAAGAAAAGACTCAAGCTATACTATTTTTAGCCCAAAGTTTAACCAACTTTTGGTCTGGAATTCAAAAGACTCCCGGCGTGTGCGGTGGCGATGCTTGCATCAGACAAACGCGCATTCCTGTTTGGGTGTTGGTGAATGCTCGCCGTTTAGGTATTTCGGAATCTGAACTGTTAGAAGATTATCCGACTCTGCGTGCCACTGACTTGGCAAATGCTTGGGCATATGCTGAGGCATATCCTGACGAGATTGAAACAGCAATTCAAGAAAATGAGGATGATTGAAAAGTGGCACGTTTTTATATTTGTTGAATGAAGTTATGAGTTACATTATTATCTATTCTTGGCTGGCAATGCGTACTATACAATTGGCACTTAAATAGGCTCAATAAATCTGGGTGGCAAGTGCTAGAATAGTTTGACGATCACCAAACATATATTTTTTACCACTTAGTACGAATAACGAACATGACACTAAAAGAATTACAACCGCAACTCCTGGCGCTAAGTCCAGAGGAAAAAACTCAAGCTATACAATTTTTAGCCCAAAGTTTAAGTAACTTTTGGTCGGAAATTCAAAAGACTCCCGGCGTAATGGGCGGCGAAGCTTGTATCAGACAAACGCGGATTCCTGTTTGGCTGTTAATAAGTTATCGCCGTCAAGGTGCTAGCGATGCTCATATTTTAGAAGGTCATCCGGATCTGAGTGCTGCCGATTTGGTAAATGCTTTTGCTTATGCTGAGGCACACATTGAAGAGATCGATCGAGGTATTCTAGAACAAGAAAAAGAAAGCGACACCTAAACGATTGTTAGAAACCCATAAGTATTAAAATAAATAAAAGACTCCTTGTAATATGCGAATAATTCATACTGCTGACTGGCATTTGGGACGACGTTTTCGAGGGATCGATCGCACTTCTGAAATTGCGATCGCCCTGGAACAGATTTTGAAACAAGCCAAGGAGCTCGATGTTGATGCCGTGTTGGTCGCCGGTGACATTTTTGACGTTCCCAACCCTCCAGCCTATGCTGAGCGCATTGCCTATCAATTTTTCTGCGAACTCCAAGCTGCCGAAATTCCCGCAATTGCGATCGCCGGCAATCACGATTCAGCATCCCGCATCGACAGCATCGCGCAACTGCTATCCCTTGCCGGCGTTCGCGCTTTAGGTAAACCCAGGCGATCGGCAGACGGTGGCAGCATTACTCTGAATACCAAAAATGGTAAACTATGCGTAGGAGCGATGCCTTTTGCTTCCGAACAAAGACTCTTAGATGCCAATTCTCTGTGGCACTCTGGCGACGCCAACCGCCGTCAAGATTACCGCGAGATTGTAGCAGATTTACTGCAAAATTTAACCACAGATTTTCGAGACAATACTGTGAATATGCTGATGGGACACATGAGCATTGACGGTGCTCGCTTGGCTAAATCCGAAGTCGCTTATTACACGCGAGAACAATACCTGCTATCATCGCAAACTCTGCCGCCAGAAGCTCAATATGTCGCCCTCGGACACATCCACATTCACCAGCGGATTGCTAAGAGTTCTCCTGCTTATTATTCCGGTTCTTTGATTCAGTTAGATTTTGGAGAAGCCGAACAGGAAAAAGGATTTTGCTTGATCGAAGTTGAGCCGGGAAGTCAGGCAAAGGTAGAATTTAGACCGGTGGCTTGCCACAAACCGTTAAAAGTGCTTCAATGTGATAATGACAATCTCGATCAAATTTTAGAAGCTCATCAATATCATCCTGGTTTTTTGAAGGTAATTGTCGAATTGGATAGCCCGCAAATCGGATTAGCCGATCGCGTGCGGCAAATTTGTTCTCAAGCGCTGTTAATTGAACCGCGCTATCGGGATGCACCCGTAGAACCAACAGAGAGCACTAATATCGATCCCAACAATTTCGATCCAGCAGCAGAGTTCTGCAACTATTATCAAAACCGCTTGGGAACGACACCACAACCCGCTGTATTGGAGGAATTTCAGAATTTGTACAAGAAGTTTAAAGAACCAGTTAATAATTAAATAGGTAATTGGTAATTGGTGATGGGTAATTGGTAATTCTTTGCCATTGCTCGCGAGCTCGCGAACAAACTTGATAAGGGGAGCATCTCAGTTTTAATTTTATAGTGCTGTCCCCGCTCGCAATCTATCCAACACTCTCGAGCGGGGACAGCACTGTAAAGAAATTGTTTTTTTGCAAAAGTGAGATGCTCTCCTTGATAAGTACCCTAAAACTCCGAACAACGTAATTGTAAAAATCCCGAAATCTAAAATCCAAAATCTCAAATCTAAAATCAGTATGCGTCCACTAGAACTTTTGCTCGAAGGATTTACCAGCTTCCGCCGGGAACAGCGTTTAGATTTTTCTCAACTCGATTTGTTTGCAATTACTGGTGCTACTGGTGCGGGTAAATCTTCACTGCTAGATGCCATGACTTACGCGCTTTTTGGTACGACAAATCGCAGTGGCAAACAAGTAGCTGATTTGGTAAGTCAAGGAAGCGAAAATTTAAAGGTGCAGTTGCGTTTTTCTGTGGGTTCGGCACAGTATAGGGTGACGCGTAGGTGGCGTTTTCGTCCGAAATCTCCCGAGAATAAGGTGATTTTGGAATGTTGGCAAGATGGCAATTGGGAAACTTTGGGGACGAGTATTGTTGCTGTTCAAAATACGATTGAACAGATTTTGGGGATGGATTTTGATACTTTTACAAGAGCCATTATTCTGCCTCAAGGCAAGTTTGATGAGTTTATTAAAGGAGATACTTCTAAACGCCGGGAAATTTTGCGGCAGCTAGCGGGATTTGAGATTTTTGAGCAGATGCGGAAGGAAGCAAACGACCTCGCAAAGTTGCTGAAACAAGAACGGGAAATGGTGGAAAGACAGTTGGCTGAGTTGAGCGCTCCGGCGGCGAATGAGGTGGAGCTAAAACGATCGCAACTTTGGATTTTAGAGCAGCAATTACCTCAGTTCGAGCGCGCTGTTATGGAAGCTCAGAAGGCTGTGGATGAAGAAGAACAGCTATTTTCGCAAATCACTCGCTGGCAAGAGTTGCAACAAGAATTAGCGCAATTAAATGCTAGTTCTGCCGAGATTACAATTTTAGCACAGCGTTTAGAAAGAGCGCAAGCTGCGAACCATTTACAGGGAGATTGGGCTTTATTGCGATCGGCTCGCAGTCAGTATGAAACTGCCGAAAGTGCTGCTTTATCAGCGCGGGAGCGGTTAACTAAAGCTCGCTCGGAGCTAGCAACAGAGCAGCAGCAATTTGAAGCAGCCAAAGCCAAATCTGAGGTATTAGCACCACAAATTAAGGCTCGCGAAGATGCTCTGGCTGCTGCAAAAGTATATGAAGAACAGCGCACTCAATTAGACAAAGAAGTTGCCCTCGCCCAGAAAAATCAACAGGAAAAACTGCGGTTTCTTCAAGTAGCAGATAAAGAACTGCAAGCTGCTAATACTAAAATTCAGGCGGCTGGTTTTCGGGTTACTCAAGTAGCGGCAATGCTCGAAAAGTATTCGCCCGGAGGAAAGCGTTTTGAAAAATTGCAGGAAGTTGCACCTTTATTGATGGAACTTCAACTAATTGCCAAACAGGTAAAAACTCAGCGCGAACAGTTGAATAAATCTGTCGCCGAAAAAGCCAGCGCCGAACAGAATTACGTGCAGGTTGCGACTAATTTAGCAGCAGCAGAAATCAGGCTAAAAGAGTGCAGTGCCGAGTTAGAAGCGGTGGAAACTGCTAATGCGGAAGCGGCGCGTTTAGAGAGTGTTGCTGCTGTCAGGATGTCGCTGAATGCTGGCGATACTTGCCCGGTGTGCGGGGGGGTGCATCCTGAGAGCGATTTGCTCCCTGCTTTGCCGATTTCTAAGATTGTCGATGTTGCTGGTTTGCGCCGGAAAGTGGCGGCTGCAAATCAGGTTTTGCAAACTGCTCAAATGGCGGTGGCTGAGGGGAAAAGCGCAGTTTTTGCCTGCGAGCAAAAACAGTCAGAAATTGCTCTAGCATTGGAATTGACAGAGAAGAGAGTTGCTCAGTTGCAGCAGCAAATCACTCAAGTTCTGGAAAATCCGCAGTGGGAAGTCTTGCAGTTGCAGCAGGAGTTGGTTATACTTGCAGATAGCGATCGCCAATACCGCGAAACCGAGCAGCAATTCCAACTCGCATCCTTTGAATATAATAATTACGAACAAAGATTCAATTTTGCAGCGACGACTCAAGCAGCTAAACAGCAAGAATATCAAGATGCGATCGCCGAATCAGACCGTCGGAAGCAGCAGTTGCAAAGTTGTGTGAATGCGCTTTATCAAATTACGGAATATCAACCCTATGCTAATTTAGCAAAAGCTTTAGCAGAAGACAAGCAAGAGTTGGCAAATCTGCTGACAACTGCCGAAAAATCGTATCAAACCGCTCAAAATACTGCTATTCAAGCAGCCGAGAGAGAGCAACAAGCGGGGGAGGTTTTCGCACAAGCCCAAGCTAGCAAACAGCAGTTAAACCAGGATTGGTTAGCAAAATTAACAGCGGCTGATTTCACAGAAGAGACGTTTCTAGCAGCGGTGGCGCCCGTTAGCGAACAATCGCAGTGGGAAAATGCGATTCGGTGTGTACGCGAGTCAAAAATTCAGTTGGAGACGCGGGCGAAGGATTTAAGCGAGGCGATCGCAGGCAGGACTACCGATGAAGATATATTAGCACAAGTGCGATCGGCAAAACACGCCGCCCAAGAAAAATTCAAACAAGCCAACAACAACCGCGCCGAACTTTTAGCGTGGATTCAAGTAGCAGCCCAAACCCTCGAACAAGCCGAAAGACTGTCCCAGCAAATTACAAATTTCACAGAACAAGAGCAAACCTATCACACCTTAGCGCAGAATCTGAAATCCAACGAATTTCAATCCTACATCTTAGAACATTTAGAAGCAGAATTAGTCGGCAGCGCCACCTTGATTTTGCAAGAATTAACCGAAAATCGCTACAAGTTAAAAAACCAAGACGGCGAATACTGGGTAGCAGATAATTGGAATGGCGGCGAAGCTAGACGAGTGCGAACCCTTTCCGGTGGCGAAACCTTCGCCACTTCGCTATCAATGGCTTTAGCTTTGTCTGAAAAACTATCTCAAGGAACTCAACTGGGTAGCTTGTTTCTGGATGAAGGATTCGGCACTTTAGATGCAGAAACCCTCGAAAGCGTCACTCAAATTCTAGAATCATTGCGGCAGCGAGAAAGGCTAATTGGAGTGATTACCCATGTTAGAGGATTGGGCGAAAGATTGCCCGCACAAGTTAAAGTATTTAAGTCGCCCCAAGGTTCTAGAATAGAAATAGAAAGAGTTTAAAAGACCGGGCGGTTGGAAACCGCGTCTACACAAGCAAAACCCGCCTCCGCGGGTTGAAGATTTGCCCGTTAAAATTATGTTTTTTTTCTTCAGTTGTTTTCTTCAGTCCGCGGAGGCGGACTTCCCTTGTGTAGACGCGGTTTCAACCGCCGTATACAAACAAAATTAATCCTAAAAACAGACTTAAATTAAATGAAAAATTACCCAACTCGAATGCAATCAGTACAATCGCCAATCATCCCAGTAGTAGGCGAACTTATCCGACAAAATCCGGGAACGATATCATTGGGACAAGGCATAGTTTACTACAATCCGCCCCAAGAATCATTTGAAAAAATCCCAGAATTCTTCGCAAATCCCGACAATCACAAATACAAAGCCGTCGAAGGAATCCCACAATTACAAGATGCCATCGCGGCCAAACTCAAAACAGATAACGGCATAGAAATCAACAACAAAAACTGTATTATTGTTACCGCCGGTAGCAATATGGGATTTACGAACGCCATTCTCGCCATCACCTCGGCGGGAGACGAAGTTATCATTCAATCACCTTATTATTTCAACCACGAAATGGCTGCTGTCATGGCAAATTGCCGTCCCGTGATAGTAGAAACTGACGCCAATTATCAACTCAATATTGCTGCGATTAAAAAAGCAATCACCGACAAAACGCGAGCAATTGTCACCATTTCACCCAACAACCCAACAGGCGTGGTTTATTCTGCCGAATCTCTCCGGGAAGTGAACGAGATTTGCCGCCAACACAATATTTATCACATCAGTGATGAAGCCTACGAATATTTTACCTATGACGGCGTGAAACACTGTTCGCCCGCAAGTTTTTCCAACAGCAGCGAACATACAATTTCCCTGTTTAGCCTTTCCAAAGCCTACGGTTTTGCGAGTTGGCGCATCGGGTATATGGTAATTCCACAGCATTTGCTGGTTTCGGTGAGGAAAATTCAAGATACCATCTTAATTTGTCCGCCGGTAATTTCCCAGTATGCAGCCCTGGGAGCCTTGCAAGTTGGTAGAGGTTACTGCGATAATTATGTAAGGGCGATCGCATTTGTGCGCCAACTCGTATTAGACGAACTCAATACCATCCAAAATCTGTGTACAATTTCCCCAGCCGCCGGGGCTTTCTACTTTTTCTTGAAAGTTGACACCGAACTCGATACAATGGAATTAGTAGAGCGATTAATTCGCGAACATCAAGTAGCAGTGCTTCCCGGCACAACCTTCGGTATGGATAGCGGCTGCTATTTGCGCGTTGCTTACGGTGCCCTAGAAATTGCAACAGCAGCCGCAGGAATTAGCAGGCTTGTCAAAGGTTTGAAGACAATTTTAAACCAGTAACATAGGATATTAAAAAATGGTTGCAACTAACTTTAAATCTGAACGCATTCTTGAGAATGCCTCCGTTGAAAAAATTGCTACTTTGCGTGCTTTGATGGCAAACTATGACTTAGATTGCTATTTCATCCCAGCAGTTGACGAACACTTAAATTTATCAGTCCCAGCCGCAAAGCAGCGACGAGCTTGGATTTCCGGTTTTACGGGTTCGGCTGGCGATTTGTTAGTTGGCAAAAATTCGGCTTGGTTGTTTGTGGATTCCCGTTATTACGAACAAGCAGAGTTGCAAGTCGATGCCGGATTGATTCAAATATCGAAACTCGGCTTAGAAGGAAATTTAAGCTTAATTGAAACTTTAGAAAAACTGGCGACTGAATCTGCCCAAAAATTAACTAAAATTAGATTCGGTTTTGATCCGTTTACCGTAGCCACAGAGCAATATCAAAATTGGGTGAAAAAATTTGCAACAGTGGGAATTGAACTCGTACCGATACCGGAGAATTTAGCAGACAAGGTTCGACAAACAGCAGAGACTTTACCCGCGATTGACGAATCTCCTATATTTAGCTTACCAGCATCCCTGACCGGAGAAACCTGCGACGAAAAATTAGTCCGAGTCAGGGAAGCGATGCAGAAAGCCAACATCGACTTGCTCCCAATTACCAACCTCAATCAAATAGCGTGGCTGTTCAATCTGCGAGGCTCGGATATTCCCCACATTCCCATTTTCATATCCTACGCGATTGTCACCGCAGGTGCAGCATTTTTGTTGACAAATCTCGAACGAGTTTCACCGGAAATCGAGCAAGAATTGGCGGCGGCTGTAACTTTGCTTCCCTACTCCGACTATCCGTCAACCTTAGAACTTTGTTTGAATTTGCCGAAACAAGTTCGGGTGCTGTTAGATGCGAAACACAGTACAGCAGGCACTTACCAGTTATTGTTAAACCAGCAAAAAGCTAGTGAAAATAAGATAGAAATAGTTTTCGAGCCAAATCCCGTAGAAGGGATGAAAGCTCGGAAAAATCCTGTGGAAATCGAGCAGATGCAATCTGCTAATTTTAAGGCAAGTCGAGCTAAAACTCTAACTTTAAAGTGGTTGACAGAACAGCTAGAAAATGGTAATGTATTGACGGAGTTTGATGTTAAAGAAAGTATCGAAAGTTTTTATCAGCAAGAAGCTGACTTTCATATTTTAACATTTAGAACGATCGCAGGTGCGGGAGCAAATAGCTCGATCGTACATTACGGCACTCCCAGCCCCGAAATCACGCTAAAACCCGGAGAATTGCTGCTGCTAGACTCAGGCGCACAGTATCTAGCCGGGACAACCGACGACACCAGAACCATGATAGTCGGGGAACCGACAACGCAGCAAATCGAACACTACACCACAGTTTTGATAGCACACATCAACTGTGCCATGCAGCAATTCCCCAAAGGTACAACCGGATCGCAGTTAGATGCGATCGCCCGTGCGGTATTATGGCAACAACAGCTAGATTACGGACACGGCACGGGCCACGGAGTCGGCGCATTTTTAGCCGGTCACGAAGGCCCCAACGGTATCAGCAAATTTGTCCAATATCCCCTCGAACCGGGAATGGTAACAAGTATCGAACCGGGATATTACGAACCAGGCTGGGGCGGAATTCGTCTCGAAAATCTCTATGTTGTCAGGGAAATGCCGTCTAAAAACGGTACGGCTTGGTACGGATTTGAACCGCTGACGTATATTCCGTTTGAGCAAAAATTGATAAATGTCGATCGGCTATCAACAACTCAACTACAATGGTTGAACAACTATCACGCTTCAGTAGTTGAGAAACTCTCACCCGTACTCGATACTGCTACAATCACCTGGTTGAAAAAAGCCTGTACTGCGTATTGAAAAAATAGGTACGTTGTTGGGCTTTAGCCCTCTTTCAAGATATAAATAAAGAGGGCTAAAGCCCAACAACGTACCTTGATTTGGATTATAATAAATTCGCCTTAAGCAAACGTCTTTTCAATCCAGAGCGACTGCTATATTTATTATGCAGTTGTTGAACCCGTGTGAAAAATTTAACTGTTTGTTTTTGATAATCCGCTAAATCTTGGAGTTTTAAAAGTAACAGCACTACTTCATCGTAAGAGCTAGAAGTTCCTTTTTGAATAAGAGCGTCTATATCTTCCCAAGCAGCCGTTTCTCGCTTAGCCAAAGCTTCTAAATCTCTGATTCGTGCAGCTTTAGCTTCCTGTCCTCTTCTTTCTTCTTCCTTCTTTTCTTCCTTTTCTGCGCTTGCTAAAAGCTGACGAATTGTTCGTTTACCGGGATTTTTCTCTTGTCTAACTTCTATCATTCCTGATAATTTCTTACTCAATTCAATAGAGAGATTAGATTCTCCTTTGAGTAACCGCATTAAAAAAGTATCGACTTCAGAACGTTCAAGTTTTTTGATAGCTTCTTTGATGCTACTTTCAGGAATTGAAGGTTTAGCAACACTCGCACTGATTGCAGCTTTGAGTAGATGCTCATCCACTTCAAAAATATCGATAAAAGCCTGTAACGATGAAGATAACTTACCGAAATTAGGAGGAACAGGTGGTTCTAGCCCTTCTTCATCATTTTCATCATCTTCATTTTCTTCATCATCATCTTCATCTTCGTCGTCTAATTCATCAAGATAGGTAATCCCTTTCAGCCAAGCTAAATAAAGTAAACGATAATCTCCCTGCAAAATTTCCTGACGCAAACCTATCAAAGAGGATAAATTTCCTTCTCCCTCTATCCACCCATCAAAACCTTCTTCCTCATTAATAGAAATTTCTAAAATGACAAAATCATTAATTTCCGAAACCTCAACTATGTCTTCAATGCAATATTTCCGCATCAGTTCGATATCAATCAAACCTTTAGGGAAACGAAACATTAGTTGTAGCGATCCCCAATTAGCTATGTAAAACATAGCATCGAAATATTTGATTAATAATTGTTTTTCGTTGCCCGGTAAGTCTCCATAGCTATAGACAAAGATAGCTCTGCTAGAGCTGATTTGCGCGCGACTAGACAGTTTGCTGATTGCTTCTTGTTCGGATTGAGTCAAACGTCGATCGACGCTTTGAAACTCGTAATATTGATATTCGCTCATTTTGGGTTATTCCAAGTACATCGAAGAGATGGCAAAGGCTTCTTCCGGCGTACCGTAGAAACTGCCATTTGGGAACATACAAGGCTCGTATTTTTCACTGCTATAGGCGTAAAATCCCAGAGTCCAAGCTTCTTCATCACTAAAGTAACGCAGCCGACACAGGTGAAGGGGGTTATTTCGTCTTTGTTCTAAATATTCTTCACGAGATACGCGAAGCTCTTTGAACGGAAAATCTAAGGGGACATCAGGTTCTGTGTAGGCATCAACGTAACAAAATTGACTGCGAAAACGGATGCCTAGGCGAGTGTATTTACCAGCGTAGTTAGCAGCAGCATAATTAAGAATACGCTGTTTCACCCGTTCTTGAACTGCCGGTGGGATTTTAACTCCTCCTGAATGTGGATCTTTTACCCAAGGGGACATTTCGCTGCTCCGGTACAGTGCTGACAAAGTTAGTGTAGAATAACTTGCTAAGTTGAGTGGCCAACATTTAATCAAACTTGATAATCAGACGCTCAAGTTTGCGATCGCCCGATTCAATATAACCTTCAATATAACCATAGATATTTCTATTTTTGGAAAAAAGATTACGTTAACAATCAAAATTGCTGAGGCGGGTGACAAGGACTTTGAGACGCTTGCGGGGCAAAAAAAATTAAGGCTAGAAGTTACATCTAGCCTTAATTTCATGAAATAAGCTGGTGACAAGACTCGAACTTGCGACAGGCTGATTACAAATCAGCTACTCTACCAACTGAGTTACACCAGCAGTGAAAATTAATATAGCAAACTTATCGCCATTAGCGCAACCCCCTCAGCAAACTTTTTTGCAAATTCGCCCAAAACCTCTTCCGGTAAGGGCAGAACCGGAATTATCGTCTCCTGGGCGCACCCCGAGATCAGAAACCGGGTTTCTTCCGATATTTCTCGTCACTCAACCCAAATTTTTCGTAGAAACCCGGTTTCTAGCCCCTGTGGGTAAGTCGCGTGGTGGGGGCGGGTTTATCTAGATTGTTAATGGGAATTATAGATTGTTGGTGAACCCGCCCGTACAAGTATTGTGGTTAATTAGCGGATAGGATCTGAAAACAGCCAACAGCCAACAGCCAACTGCCAACTGCCAACTGCCTAATCGCAACACCAAATCTTAATTGTCTCATCCGCGCTGCCGCTGGCTAGCAAATTGCCCGAAGGTGCGATCGCCACCGAGTATACCGTACCCGAATGTCCCTCAAGAGTGCTCAACAGCTCCCCCGTCTGCAAACTCCAAATATTAATCTTATTATCATCGCAGCCGCTAGCCAAAGTCAAACCGTCCCTACTGATAGCAACCGAATCGCCCCGACTTACATAATTCCGCAAAATATGCACAGCCTCATTCATCCCTAAATTCGCTACACCCTTTCGCTTCGCAGAATTAGAATTTAAGATCCGCAACAAACTGCCCGTGTGCAAATTCCGCAGCTTAATCGTATAATCATTGCTGACGCTAGCCAGAATTTGACCGTCCGGCGCGATCGCCACAGAATTCACCCCAACATTCAAACCCGAAAGAGTCCGCAGCAACTTACCGCTTTCCACATCCCAAACCTTGCTCGTCGCATCCGAACTCCCGCTCGCCAATATCTTACCATCCGGGCTAAAAACCACCGCATTCACATTGTCTGAATGACCCCTCAAAGTCCGCAGCAACTCACCAGTTCGCAAATTCCACAGCTTAATCGTATTATCAGCCCCGCCGCAGCTAGCAATTATCTGCCCCTTCGGATTGATCGCCACCGAATTCACCTCCATAGAATGTCCTGGAAAAGTACACAATAGATCGCCATTGTACAAATTCCAAAACTTAATTGTTTCGTCCGAACTGCCGCTGACCAACATTTTTCCGTCATAGCTAATAGCAACCGAATTTACGCGATCGGAATGTCCCGTCAAAGTGCCAACTAATTCCCTTGTTTCTAAATTCCAAATCTTAATAGTTTTATCCCAACTGCCACTAGCCAGAATTTCGCCATCAGGACTAATCGCCAGAGAATTCACAAACGATGAATGTCCCGGCAGCGTGTAAGCGCACCGCCATTTCAGATTTTTTAATTTGTGAGCGAACTCCTTCGCCCGCTTTGATTTCGCCTCAGCTTCCTGTCTGCTTTTTAGTGCCTCCTCCTCCAAACGCTTGCGTTCCGCCCTAGCTTTCGCCTCTCGCAGTGCTAACCGCCGCATCTCTCCCTTATAGGTTATTCGCTGCTGCTCCTGAATTTCTTTAAGAGTTTCCATATACGGTAGGGCCCAATCTTGAGAAAACCATTCCTGAGCAAATTCCGCCTCTAAATTAAATAGCTGAGGTTCGTGAGTAAAATCTATTTTTAAATAATACAAATCCGCTAAAAAAGCCGCCAGCAACTTATGAATTGTCACAATTATTTGCCGAATAATCCGCAGTCTCACCTTTTCATCTTTCCCCTCGGCTTCCAACTGGTGATAAACTTCTTCCCAATTCCAAGGCTGCATCGCCACTAGGGAAACATTCTGATTGATGATTCCCCAAAAACCGACATGAAAATTAACTTCATAATCGCTGATGTCGCTGTACAATATAGCGGTTGGCACGGGAGACAAAACAGTCTGCAACCGCTCCACATCAATATCAGAAATAGGGTTTTTGAAATAATCTCCGTAAAACTGAACTGGAGAGGATTCTCCGTGCTGGGGGTAGTGCTGGTTCAAAAAAGTTCTCAACTTAGCCGGCAGCTCGATATTCAGATTGTGGCGAAACGAATCCGGGCAATCTTGGCTAATTTTGGCCGGAGCAACTAACAACAGCAATCGGTGCTGCTGCTGCTGCAAAATCTGTTCAGTTTCCTGCCTGCTCAAATTGGAAAACCAGTTGTCCCTGTCCCAAATAATTTGAATTTCGTTCAGCTTAACTCGAATTGCTTCTGATTGAATCTCCCGCATTAACTCGCGGCCAAGCCGACTAATAGTCCGCTGATCTCTCAATTCTTCCGCCCTAATTCGATTGGCGCGTTCTTCCTTTACCTTTTCTTCTTCTATGCTGGCGATCGCAATTAACTCTTGTTCTCGGGCCTGCTGCCGCTGCAAATACTTCACTTGTGCTTTAGTCCAGCGGGGGTCTTTTTTGATTTGCTGGTTCAAAGCAGAAGAACCAGACGGCTCAATTTCTGCATAGCGTTCGTTGACAGCGCTTGCTCCCAATCTTTCTCCCAATTCGCAGGCTACAGGTTTCAACAGTTCAATTAGGGTATCTGAGACGGGGCGAGGTAATACCATTTTAGATTTTAGATTTTAGATTTTAGATTGTCTGAGATTTCCGATTTTAGATAATCTATTAAATTTTAGATTGTCTTTCTTAAATAACTTATGAGATTTTAGATTGTCAATTGTAGAGGAGTTATTCGATGTATTGGAGATGTCTGACAATCGAATCAATTTCCTAACGAGATTTACTTGGCAGGCTGCGATCGGATTCCCCCCACGACGCGAAAGCCCCTAAAAAACACTATCTAGAGTCGATCGCCCTTTCTCCGAAACTCGCAACTCCAGCCTTTGACCTTTGAGGTCTCGCCCAGGTTTACAGCCTCAGCAGCTTAACTTAACAATGTTTATATTCTTTACATTTTACTGCGAATCCAGGCGTACAGCACCGGGCAACTAGGCTAAGAGACGCCCGATCGACCTTTTTTTTTACCAATTTTTTTTGCTTATTGCCATTTCGCTCGCCCTTGTCTATAATCGTACTTCACCACCATAATTACGGTATCCCGACCTAATAACCGTACTTTAGTAAAGGAACAAATATAATGAGCCCGTGGCAACACCTAACTCAACAATTTCACCGACCACAACAGCTACCAATTAGCCAAAATCGATCGCTGACTGCACTTAAAAGATTTGTGTCGCTATTTGTAGTAGGAATAACTTTAAGTTTGGCAATTGTATCCTGCCAGCAGGGAACCCCAACAAACCCAGCAGCCAACAAAGGCAAAGTAGAATTAACCCTCGTTTCCTTCGCCGTCACCAAAGCAGCCCACGAAGCGATAATTCCCAAATTTGTAGAAAAGTGGCAAAAAGAAAAAGGACAAACCGTCACCTTCAGCCAAAGTTACGGCGGTTCCGGTTCCCAAACCAGAGCAGTAATTGACGGATTAGAAGCAGACATCGTACACCTAGCCCTCGCCCTCGACACCGCCAAAATCGAGAAAGCCGGACTCATCCAACCAGGCTGGGAAAAAGAAGTTCCCAGCGAAGGTATCGTCAGCAAATCCGTAGCAGCAATAGTCACCCGCGAAGGCAATCCCAAAGGCATTAAAACCTGGGAAGATTTAAGCAAAGACGGAGTTAAATTGATCACCGCCGATCCCAAAACCTCAGGCGTTGCTCGCTGGAATTTCCTAGCACTTTGGGGTTCGGTAATTAAAACCGGAGGAGACGACACCAAAGCATTAGAGTTTACCACCAAAGTCTACAAAAATGTTCCGATTCTGACTAAAGATGCCCGCGAAGCTATGGATGCTTTTTTTAAACAAGGCCAAGGCGACGCCTTAATAAATTACGAAAACGAAGTTATTTTAGTAGCTGAGAAAGGCGAAAAACCGAGTTATATTATTCCCGATGTGAATGTGTCGATCGACAATCCCGTTGCGATCGTCGATAAAAACGTGGACAAACACGGCACTCGCGAAGTCGCCGAAGCCTTTGTCAAGTATCTGTACACTCCAGAAGCCCAGCGAGAATTTGCCAAAGCAGGATTTCGCCCAGTAGATGAGACAGTCGCCAAAGAAGCAGAATTTGCCCAAAAATATCCCGCCGTCAAAACCCTATTTACAGCTAAAGATTTGGGAGGTTGGGGAGAAATTCAGAAGAAATTCTTTGATGACGGAGCCGCGTTTGACAAAATCCAAGGATCGATTAAACGCTAATTCCCGAATTACCCGCTCGTAGTGAGGACTTCAGTCCTCTCCAAACGGTTCGATCGTTCGGACTTCAGTCCTCCCCAAAATATTAGCTTTTCAAGGACTTGCATTCCTTACTACAAACGAAGAAATACTCAAACCTAAATGGCAGTATCATCTCCAGCAACCAACCCTCAATCTGCGATCGCCAATATCAAAAGAGCGATCGGCAAAATCACACTACCTTGGGGAATCACCATCGGCTACCTCAGCCTAATGCTATTTCTGCCAGTCACAGCCATGCTGCTAAAAGCCAGCACAGCAAACCCCGGCGAATTTTGGAAAATTGCCACAAGCCCGATCGCCCTTTCCGCCTACGATGTCACCTTCGTCACATCATTAATCGCAGCCCTAATCAACGGAGTCTTCGGCACATTAATAGCCTGGGTATTAGTCCGCTACGACTTTCCCTTAAAACGCATTGTCGATGCAGCAGTCGATTTACCCTTTGCGCTACCAACATCCGTTGCAGGTTTAACCCTCGCCACAGTTTACAGCGATAACGGCTGGATCGGTTCGCTATTTGCACCATTAGGAATCAAGATATCATTCACTCGCTTGGGCGTAGGCGTAGCCATGATCTTTATATCCTTACCCTTCATCGTGCGAACTGTACAGCCAGTTTTACACGAAATGGAAAAAGACATCGAAGAAGCAGCTTGGTGCTTGGGTGCTTCTCAATTTCAAACCTTTTGGCGAGTAGTTTTACCGCCGCTCTTTCCGTCAATTTTAACCGGAGTTGCCCTCGGATTTTCCCGAGCCGTTGGCGAGTACGGTTCGACGGTAATTGTAGCAGCCAACGTACCGTTTAAAGATTTAATTGCACCTGTTTTGATTTTCCAAAGATTGGAACAGTACGACTATGCAGGAGCCACAGTAATCGGCACTGTCATGTTAGGTATTTCCCTAGCAATGCTGTTCACAATTAATATTTTACAAGCCTGGAGGAGACGCTATGACGGCTGAGATCAATTTATCTAAAAATTACACAGTTCCGCCAGCGGGTTCGTCGCGGGGCAAAGAAAAAGCCTGGGTAAAGCCAACTTTGATCGGAATTGCGATCGGCTATCTCGGCCTCGTCTTATTTATCCCAACCCTCAACGTTTTTTACCAAGCATTCAAAAAGGGAGTCGAGCCATTTTTCGCCAACTTAACCTCACCAGATTTTCTATCAGCAGCACAACTTACCCTGCTGATAGCTCTGATAGTTGTACCTATAAACACAGTATTTGGTTTGTGTGCAGCTTGGGTAATCGGCCGCAATAAATTTCCCGGACGCACCCTATTAATCACCATTTTAGACGTGCCGTTTGCCATCTCTCCCGTAGTCGCAGGTTTAATGATTGTACTGCTTTACGGTCGGCTGGGATGGTTCGGCCCGTGGCTGGAAACTGCTGGAATTAAGATTATATTTGCTTTCCCAGGAATGGTGCTAGCTACTGCTTTTGTCACTCTACCTTTTGTTGCCCGCGAAGTGATTCCTGTTTTAGAAGAAGTGGGAACCGATCAAGAAGAAGCGGCGAAAACTTTGGGAGCAAATGATTGGCAAATCTTCTGGAATGTGACGCTGCCGAATATTCGCTGGGGCTTACTTTACGGTGTGATTTTGACAAATGCTAGAGCAATGGGAGAATTTGGAGCTGTTTCTGTGGTATCGGGAAATATTGCTAAAAAAACCCAAACTTTGCCTTTATTTGTCGAGGATGCTTACAAGCAGTACGCGACGCAAGCAGCATTTTCCGCTGCGGTAGTTCTCGGTTTTTTAGCTGTTGTTACTCTCGTGGTTAAGGAGATTTTGGAACGGAAAACTAGCATTAAGGAAGTTGACAGTTGACAGTTGACAGTTGACAGTTGACAGTTGACAGTTGACAGTTGACAGTTGACAGTTGACAGTTGACAGTTGATACCGCAGTTTCGATCGCCCTAAATCCCGCTTCTTAAGGGAGACTTTGAGAATACTCCTGCCCCCCTCTTGTTAAGGAGGGTTAGGGTGGATCGAAGGGCTAATCGTCAAGCAGTAGTACGTTATCCCTGAAAAAAAACAGACATTAGGAGGCCACAATGTTAAACCAGAACAATAGCGAACCTGAATTTGAGTCGATCGACAATTTCCACCAAACTCAACAATCAGACATACCGCACACTGAGTCAGGAGACAGCAGATTAACTCAAACCCGCATTCGCATTCGCATTCCCAAACAATACCATCAGGAACCTGTTATCTCTAACCTGATTTCGGAACACGGTTTAAAGGTGAATTTTAATGCAGCTGAATCAATCCCAAATCGAAAATCTAAAATCCTCTCTTCCCCCGAATTTATCCGTGGGGTTAATCTAAAATCTAAAATCTAAAATCTAAAATCGATTGACGGTTGGTTTGATTTGGAACTTAACGGTACAAGTCAACAAATTGAAAGTGCTCTGATTTATCTGAATGATTTAGATGTGGAAATCTGGAGCAATTCCAATCATCCCGATGAAGAAACTTGGTAATTGGCGATCGATCCAGGCTGTACAGGCTCGCGCAGCCGTGTTGGTTATTAGTCAAAAGCTAAAAACGAATAACTTTGGCATCAATACCCTAAAAAATAACATCAGATTGTAACTAATGGCGAGCGATCGCCATTAGTTATTTTTTGCTTGACATTTATGACAATACGTTGTACTCGTTCGAGTCTAATGACATTAAAAACTGAGTACAAGCTTGACTCAAATATTTTTGTAAAAGCCGGAACAACAGCCCCCTTGAAAACTTCTACACAATCAAACTAACTTCAGTATATCCTATAGGGAGCACAAAAAAAACGTTTTGTCAATCTTCCAGGTAGGTGAAAGTTAGGGGCGATCGTCTTCGAGAGCTTCGCCAACGACAAAATCTACCCTAAAATTAAGATATCTCGCTGCTGCGTTTGGTTTGTGCTATGAATTTAATGTGTGTGTGTACCAGAGGAATTTAATCATGGAACTCTATAAAGAACGGAAACACCAGATAGTTTTTGCGGATTCACAAGTTAAAGATTGCGAAAGTTTAACAAAAACCGCGAATTCCGATACAGAAGTTATTATTCTCAAGGCCGATCGCGACGGCATCAAGCAAATCGCCGAAACACTTAAAGAGCGAAAAAACATTGCAGCCGTCCACATTTTGTCTCACGGCGCAGCAGCCAGCCTGCAACTGGGAACCACAGAACTCAATCTCAGCAACATTGAAACCTACCGCAATTATTTAGAAAAATGGTTTGCTTTGCCAGCAGCCGAAGCAAACTCGAAGTCTTCAACTACTTTTGCTAAACCCGAAATTCTGCTTTACGGTTGCAACGTCGCCGCCACAGAAGCCGGTGTCGCCTTCGTCGAAAGGCTGAGCCAGCTCACGGGGGCAAATATTGCCGCATCCGATAACTTGACCGGCAGTGCAGCCTTGGGCGGAGACTGGGAACTGGAAGTAACTACGGGGAAAATAGAAACACCTTTAGCATTTTCCCAAGAGGCGAGGGAAGCTTATAGCGGCGTGTTAGGAACTTTTAGCGTCACCAACTTTAACGAACTGCGCGATGCCATCTTGACAGCTAATGCTGTCAACGATCCAGATACGATTACCCTCACCGGCAACATCACCCTAGCAGCCGGACAGGTTCTGCCCAGGATTTCCAACCCCATCACTTTTACGGGTGGGGGTTTTGGTTTAAATTTCGGTAATAACCGGGGCTTTTTGATCGACAGTGGCGCTACACCAGTCACATTTTTTAACCTGACAATTGCGGGCGGTCGCTCTGTAGGCGCTGCCGGTACAGGCGGTGGCGGCGGTGCAGCCGGCATGGGCGGTGCACTATTTATTAACAGCGGGGCTGTCACAATTAACAATGTCACCTTTAGTGGCAACAGCGCTGTGGGCGGCGCGGGCAGCGCGGCTCCCGTTGCTCCAGCAGTAGCAGGCGCGGGCGGTAACACCGATTTTGCAGCTCTGTTTCCCTTTGTCACCGCAGGTGGGCCGGGTCTAACTGGTCTTCCTGGCTTGGCAAGCATCGGCGCTGCTGGCGGCCCCGGCGGTACGGGTGGCAATGGTGGCCCTGGTAGTGGCGGATTACAAGGTACTGGTCTTAACGGCGGCCCCGGTGGTGCTGGCGGCCCCGGTGGTGCTGGTACCGGCGGTACTAACGGCGGAGTTGGTGGTATCGGTGGCCCAGGTGGCATTGGCGGCCTGGGTGGCGGTGGCGGTGGCGGTGGTGCTGGTGGCGCTGGTGGCGTCGCCGGCACTGGCGCGGCAGGTTTACCAGGTGCTGGCGGTGTTGGTGGTGCTGGCGGCTTCGGTGGTGGCGGCGGTGGCGGCGGTGTTGGCGGCAACGGCGGCGCTGGCGGCTTCGGTGGCGGTGGCGGTCGCGGTACAGTAGGTGGAGCCAGCGCTGTTGTCGGAGCTTTCGCTCCCGGCGGTGTCGGCAGCGCAGCCGGCGGCGGTGGCGGTGCTGGTTTGGGCGGCGCAATTTTTGTGAATGCTGGCAGTTTGACCCTGAACAACAGCACTTTCTTCAGCAACACAGCCACGGGCGGCGCTGCTGGCGGTGCTCTCGCTACACCCGGCCAGGGCGCAGGGGCCGCGATTTTTGTTAACAGCGGCGCTACTGCAACTCTGACTAACAACACGATTACTGCTAACAGTGCTACTGCGACTGCTCCTGCTATTGCTGTCGGCGGGGGTATTGCTACTAACGGCGGTGCTGTGAATGTCAGAAATACTATTGTTGCTGGCAATACGGGCGGCGCGAGTCCTGATGTGTTCGGAACATCTTTCGCCGCCGCCAGTAGCAACAATTTGATCGGAAGTGTTGTCGGTAGCAATTTACCTGCTACCCAGCAACTGGCGGCGACTGTTCCTCTAGCCAATGTGATCGCACCTACCGCAGCACTGAACCAGGCTACAGGCGTTCCCCTGACTTATGCTTTGGCTGATAGCACTGCGACAGTGATTAATCCGGCGATCGATGGCGGAGATGTGGCGGCTGGGGCGGCTGCTGGCGCGACTGACGAGCGGGGTACTGGCTTTCCTCGGACGATCGGCGCTGCTGTTGATATCGGTGCCTACGAGTACGGCCCGATCGTCACAGGCGTCAAATACAACGACCTTAACGGTGACGGCGTTCGGCAGGCGGCTGAACCCGGTCTCCCAGGTTGGGTAATTTCTGTAGGCACGAAGAGCGCTACCACCGCAGCCGACGGCTCTTACACCCTCCGCGACGTAAAAACAAATACTGCGATTACAGAAGCCCCGCCCGCTGGAACGCCTCCCACTGCTTGGGTGCAGACTGTCGGCCCGACTCCGCCCTCTACAGGTATTGTGAATGTCACCGGCGCCAACTTCGGTAATTTCCAAAAAACTACGATCGCGGGCAAAACCTTCAGCGACCTCGCAGGCAACGGTTTCACTCCCGACGACACCGTATTAGCTGGCGTCGTAGTCAATCTCTACAAAGACACCAACGGCGACGGCATATTCCAAGCCGCCACAGATACAGTTGTCGGCACTCCGCAAACGACTACGGCAACAGGAGATTACAGCTTCGCGGACATCGGCCCGGGCAAGTACCTGATACAAGCCACTCCCCCAGCCAACTCCAGCATCTCTTTCCCCGCTGGCGCAATTCCGGCTATTCCGGTTACTACCCAAAGCGGTCTTGCCGTCACCGGGCAGAACTTTGGCATCTTCAAAAACATCACTATCACAGGTCAGAAGTTCAACGACCTCAACGGGAATGGGGTCAAAGAGGGGACCGAACCAGGATTAGAAGGCTGGAAAATCTTACTAGAACCACAGACCTTTATCGGCACAGCAGTACCGCGATCGACTACCACTGATGCCTCTGGGAATTACACCTTTACTGACGTTGGCGCTGGTACATTCCTCCTGCGGGAAGAGCAAAAGACTGGTTGGCAGCAAACTTTCCCTGTTCCCCCAGCGGCCACGAGGCTTACTACCGCAAGTGGCGTTAACATTGCCAACACCACCACCCTTCCTACCAACTTCGGGAACTTCCAGGTTGGCAAGATCAGCGGGATCAAATTTAACGATCGCAACAAAAATGGTGTCCAAGATGCTGGCGAACCAGCGCTAGCAGGCTGGAGAATCTACCTAGATGCCAACAACAACGGCACGCTAGAGCCAACCGAAACCGCTACTGTTACCGATATCACCGGTAAGTACCAGTTCAACGACTTGCCATTCGCCACCTACAACGTCCGGGAATTAGTAGAACCAGGCTGGACGCAAATCGCCCCCGCAGCCAGCGCCACCGCGCCTACCCTTCCAGGTGCGTATACTATCCCTCTCACCAGCGGTCAAGACTCCCAAAACAACAACTTCGGCAACTTCTTCGAGGCGAGCACGATCAGCGGTCAAAAATTCAATGACCTCAACAACAACGGTGCTAAGGATGCTGGGGAACCGGGCCTACAAAACTGGCAAATCTTCGTAGACACGAACAAAGATGGAGTGTTCCAACAGGGCGAATTGACTACCATCACGGATAAGGATGGCAACTACACTATCACCGACGTACCCGCAGGTACTTTCCAGGTAAGGGAAGTCCAGCAAACCGGCTGGACGCTGACAACCGCGCTCCCTGCCGACGTTATTATAGCTCAAGCCGGAGAAAAACCCACGGGCATTGACTTCGGCAACTTCCTGCCCCAACCGGGCACGATCCGCGGTCTGAAGTTCCAAGACAACAACAAGAATGGCGTTCAGGATGCCGGAGAACCGGGTTTACCCAATGTCCAAATTCTGTTAACCAAAGTCGTAGCTCCCACCCCAGGAGCTCCTGCTGCTGTTCCTGTTACTACTACCACAGACAACAGCGGCAACTACGTGTTCGCGAACCTAGCGCCGGCAACCTACCGCGTCCGGGAAACCCCGCCAATAGGTTTCACTCAAACCAGCCCCAACCCCGCCGACATCGTGCTGGCTTCGGGCGCTATTGTCAGCGGCATCAACTTCGGGAATTCCATTACAACACCGACGCCACCGACGCCGACGCCGACATCGACGCAGCCGACACCGACACCGCCGGCAAGGATAGAACCGACACCTTCACCTGCACCGACGCCGCTGCCGACACCTGCACCGACGCCTGCACCGACGCCGCTGCCGACACCTGCACCAACACCTGCACCGACTCCGACGCCAACACCTGAACCGACTCCGACACCAGAACCGACGCCGACACCGACGCCGACACCTGTAGGGACAGATTTGGTTTGTCCCGATCCCTTCCCCAGGGTTACCCCTCCGAATCTGCCCCCCAGTCCTTCGCGCAACGGTGTCATCAACGGTACTAACGGCGACGATACCCTCGTGGGCAGTGCCAATGTTGACTCTATCTTCGGGTTAGGCGGCGGCGATTTGATCTTCGGCCAAGAGGGCGGCGATTACATCAATGGCAATACCGGCAACGATACTATCTACGGTGGTAAAGATAGCAATACTATCTTTGGTGGTAAAGGCTTTGACCTGATTTTTGGCGATCGAGCTAACGATACTCTTTACGGCAATCGGGGCAACGACTCAGTAAGCGGCGACGACGGCGATGACGTATTGTACGGCGGCAAAGGCGACGACGTGCTATTGGGAGAAGCCGGCGACGACGTGCTATTGGGCGATCAAGGTAATGACACTCTCTGCGGTGGCGACGGTAACAATACCTTACTGGGCGGCAGCGGCGATGATATACTCTTTGGTGGCACCGGCGATGACTTGCTGTTTGGCGGCATTGGCAATGATACTCTGATCGCTAACGGCAACCGACAAGACTTTGTATTGGCAGCGATTCAGGGAATTGACACGATTATCAACTTTAGACCAGAATCTGATTCGATCCAGTTGGTGGGAGGCTTGGACTTCAATCAACTGTTGTTAACCGAAACTAACGGCTCAACTGCGATCGCGATCGCCAGCACCAACCAGACTTTGGCTATATTGGCGGGCGTTGTCCCCAACCGGTTAGCGGCAAGCAGTTTTAACGTGCTGGTGGTTTAATCTGTAGTCCTTAGTAGGCATTGGTTTCAACTTAACGTCAAACGTAGTGCCTGTCTGGCGATCGGGGCCAGATCCCCCCTAGCCCCCCTTCTTAAGGGGGGGACAGGATTTTTCTCAAAGTCCCCCTTCTTAAGGGGGATTTAGGGGGATCGACGCTCAGGGTAAACGAGAGATACAAAGGTTTTCGGGGTTAAGTTGACACTAATGCTATGTAGGATGCGTACTTCGCGCACCCTACTATTACCCGGACAATCAGGATGAGGGGAACGAAATTCCGTTCCCCTTTTTTGCTTAAATTTGTTGGAGATATTTCAGCAAGTCGGCCATTTCTTGCGGGCTCGGCTGAAACTGTGGCATTGGTGGGGTTCGCCCGCTGGTGACTTGGCGGATCAGCTCGAATTCGGATTTGCGCTCTGAAACTCGGTGCAAGTTGGGCCCAACTTGAGTCTCTCCGACGGATATGTGACACCCCGCACAGTTCATTTGAAAGATGGCGGAACCCTGAAACTGGTCGCCAGCAAGGGACAGCACGCTTTTGACGTAGGGATCGGCAACTTGAAACTGACGAATTGTCATCGTCGCCAACATGATCGCAAGCAACAGCGCGATCGCAAATATGAGCAGTCGCTCGATCGGGTTTTTAATTTCATTCGTGGCAATTTGGTGATTCAAAGGAGTGCAATTTTAAAATAGTATCTACAAGAAAATTTATTTCTCATCACATAGCTTAATCGTTTCCAGCGGGGATATCAAGATCACAGACCCCCAGAACTCCCAAGAATGGGAAAATTCATCTGTCTCAGTGCTGGTAATATTAAAAATAGATTGTTAAATCTTAACGTTAAGGAGCTCTCATGGTAGAACCGCTGCTTTCAGGTATTGTTCTGGGTTTAATCTTTGTTACTCTGGCTGGGCTGTTTTTTGCTGCTTACCAGCAATACAAGCGGGGCGATCAGTTGGGTATCAACAAGTAAAAGGGCCTAAGTCCCTCGGTGAAGCGGAGGGAGGAGATGGAGGAGAGGGGGAGAGGGGGAGAGGGGGAGATTGGAAAAATCTTTCTTCTTTCTTCTTCAGTCTTGCTTCTGTCAACTGTCAACTCTTGGGAGCATCTCAGTTTTGCATTTACAGTGCGAGCATCCCCGCTGGCGTATTTTACAATACGCGAGCGGGACGCTCGCACTACAAGAAAAAAAATGCTTTTTACAAAACTGAGATGCTCCCCAACTCTTCCCTCTTTCCTCTTCCAACTGTCAACTGTCAACTGTCAACTGTCAACTGTCAACTGTATCGATCGAGAATAGCAGCAGTTTCCACGCCTGTCTTTTCCCAGCTAAACTGTTTTGATCGGGCCAAACCGAGTTCCCGCAAGTGCGATCGAGCTTTGGTATCTATTGCCAGCTCGTGCATAGCAGAGGCTATTTCTGCGACGCTGTACGGATTGACTAACGATGCTGCGTCCCCCCCGACTTCGGGCATCGAAGATAGGTTAGAAGTGATGACAGGAGTGCCACAGGCCATTGCTTCGAGCACCGGCAGACCGAATCCTTCCCAAAGACTGGGGAATACAAGGGCGATCGCCCGGTTGATGACTTTCGGCAAATCAGCCGCGGGGAGGTAATTTAGGAATTTTACGCGATCGGACAATCCCAATTCTTGAACCTGGGCCTTCAGCAGCGGCGTATAGCGTTTATCTTCCGATCCCGTTATCCACAATTCGTACTCGGAATTATTAGGTAAAGCCGCAAACGCTGCTACAACTCGCTGGACGTTTTTATGGGGATTGTGGCGGCCCATATACAGGAAATAATTGCTAGTTGGTAAGTCTAGAAACTTAAAAAAACTGGTATCGTAGCCGGGAAAAATTCGTGTAATTAAAGAACTTGGAATCTTACAAAAATTAGTAATATCATTGGCGGTTGACTCGGAATCGCAGATGATATGTTCAGCCTGCCGCAATACTTGGGGAATGTAGTAACGGTGATAAACCGCCAAAGGATCGAAGCGGCGGGGAAATCGTAGGGCTATTAGGTCATGTACTGTAATTATATACCGACAACCTGCAAATAGAGGAGCTTCTGGAATTGGGGAAAATAACAGGTTAGATTTTAGCTGTTTGTAAATTTTGGGGATTTGGGTTTGTGTCCACAGCAATCGGTTGATGTGTCCTCTGCTTCCTTGTTCTGGTGTGAGGTTGGCTGGGATTTCGTAGCAGTTGTTATCGGGAAATTTTTGGGCGGTGAGTAAGGTTGGGTTGAGGGTTTTTAGGTGGGGAAATAGGTTTTTGGCGTAGATGGCTAATCCGGTTGGTTCGGAAATTAGGAAGGAGAGATTAATTAGTAGGTTGGATTGGGGATTTGGCATAGAATAATATGAGGATTGCGGTTTTTTGATTGGAATTTTTTTTGATTAACCGCAGAGGGCGCAGAGGGCGCGGAGAGAGGAAAGAGAGAGACGCAGGATTGAGAGATATTGTTGTAAGATTTATGAGGATTGCGGTTTTTGGTTGGGATTTTTTTTGATTAACCGCAGAGGGCGCAGAGGGCGCGGAGAGAGGAAATAGAGAGAGAGGCAGGATTGAGAGATATTGTTGTAAGATTTATGAGGATTGCGGTTTTTGGTTGGGATTTTTTTTGATTAACCGCAGAGGGCGCAGAGGGCGCAGAGAGGAAGAGAAGCAGGATTTAAAGATATTGTTGTAAAATTTTGGCGGTTGCTGTTCCGGTTTTGTGCCAGCTAAATTGGGCCGATCGCGCTAAGCTAGATTTTTTTAAGTGCGATCGCACTTTTGAATCTGTGGCTACTGTTTGCATGGCTGCGGCTATTTCTCCGACGCTGTAGGGATTGACTAATAATGCCGCATCTCCGGCTACTTCTGGCATCGATGACAGGTTGGAAGTGATGACTGGTGTACCGCAGGCCATTGCTTCTAAAATCGGCAAGCCGAATCCTTCCCAGAGTGTGGGAAACACCAGGGCGATCGCCTGATTCATCAGTACGGGCAATTGCGAGTAGGGAACGTAACCGAGAAACTTTACCAAAGATTGTAAACCCAATTGTTCTACTTGTGCGATCGACTGCGGCGTGTAGGCGTTGGGAGGCCCGGCTAGCCAAAGTTCGTAGTTTGTGCGATCGGCTAAACTTGCAAATGCAGCAATTAATCTTTCTAAGTTTTTGTAACTATCGTGTCTGCCGGTATAAAGAAAATAATTTTTTGCTGGCAAGTCGAGACAGCGAAAATTAATATTATCACAAGCTAGGGGAATTGCGGTCATTTTCTGACGCGAAATCTGGTAAAAGTTAGCAACATCTGTCGCCGTTGCTTGAGAATCGCAAATAATATGTTCGGCTTGTCGCAAAACCTGGGGTATGTAGTAGCGGAAATAAGCTGTCAGCCGAGATAACTTTTGGGGGAATCGCAAAGGAATTAAATCGTGAACCGTAACTATGTAGCGGCATTTGGAATATAAAGGTGCTTCAGGAATTGGCGAAAATATTAGGTTTGAATCCAATTTATCGTAAATTTTAGGCAATTTAAATTGAGTCCACAGTAGTCTATTAATTTGTCCTTTCGGGCCTCGATCCGGTGTGATATTATCGGGGATTTGATAGCAACTATAATTCTCAATTTGCTGGGAAGTGAGTAATGTTGGTTCTAGGTGTTGCAGTTGCGGGAAAAGATTAGCTGCATAAGTTCCGATTCCCGTGGGTTCGGGAGTTAGAAAGGATAAATTTATTAACAGTTTATTGGACACGTTTTGAGTAAAAATAAACTTGTGATTAGTCGATATTTGATATCAAATCAAGTCGATTTTCGGCGATATCTGTGGGGAAATGGCACTCCCTCCGCTACGCTTCGCCCATTGGTGTCAACTTACGATCAAAAACTTTTGTATTTATCGTTCGCATCTGAGTCCAGATCCCCCTAAATCCCCCTTAAGAAGGGGGACTTTGAGAATACTTTTGTCCCTTTTTAAGAAGCAGGACTTTGAGAATACTCTTGTCCCCCCCTTTTTAAGGGGGGCTAGGGGGGATCGAGGCTTAACTTAACACTAACAGACACTGCCACGTCCTTACCCACAGCTATATCTGTATGCTTAAGGTCGATCGAGCATTTGAGCAATCTCGCCTGGATTTGGCAGCCGAATTGTAGCATATTCCTGGTGAATAATCTCAAAAAAACTCTTGACTTTGTGTTCAAAAGGTGCGAGTCTAAAGTTCTGACTGCGTTGCTGTGCGCCAGCTTGAAGTTCTGTTAACAAATCGGGATTGACAATTAGTTGATGTGAATAGCGGCAAAGTTCCTCAACCGTATTGAACAAAAAGCCCGATCGCCCGTGTTCGACAATTTCCGGTTGTCCACCGCCACAAAACGCGATCGGAGCACAACAGTTTTGCATTGCTTCAACAGTCGCCATCCCAAAATGCTCAAACCTTTGGGGATTGACTTCGCCCAAACCGCAGCCATGCCAAAATATACTCGATTTAGCATAAAGCGATTTTACCTCATCTAAGGAACCATTGACTTTAAGTTCGATCGCCCTTGAATCCTGCTTCAACAAATTCTGAACCGTCTTTAAATAAGGATTTTTCGGAACACTGCTACCAGCTAAAATCAGCCGCCATCCTTGAAGTTCATCTGGATAATCTGCTAGCAAACTGCGGAAAGCTTGGATGAGTTCAATTTGCTTTTTTGTTCCCCCAGCTTCAAACTGTCCCACAGCTAAAATTATCTTTTCCTTCGACACTTTAGCTGTAGCCATTTCCACGGGCGGATACAGCATAAAAGTGGGTTGCAAATTCCAACGTTTCTCCAACCACTTGACAGTAAATTGACTGTTGGCAATAATAAAAGTGTAATCATCCACAGCAAAATGACGGTTGCGAAAAGTATTCGGGAAGTGGCAGAAAAATACTGATATCGGCGACAGCGGTTTGACTTTTTCGAGTTGGTTGGCGTTGACAAAAATATCGTAATTTTTGCTTTCTCTGGCAATTTCATCAAAGGGATTTTCCATATCCTCAGCGATGATACTGGAATCGATGCACTGCATTCCACGTTTCTCGTAAAACTGCAACGGAATAATCTTGATTTTGCATTCTGAAAGGTTGAGTCCGTACCACGACTCTAAGTCGGAAACAGCCACGGGTTTGTTGGCGATAAAAGTAATGTCAAATTCATTTTGCAGCAGCGAGGCGATGGTAGCGACGTATTTTTGCCCGCCGCCGATAAAATGCAGTCCGTGATCGTAAATTGCGATCGACATTTTGCGATCGCCCCGCACCACCTCCAATCGAGGTAAAATGCGATCGACCTTCATTCTACTGTAAATCACCGCCAACTTTTCCGTCAACTGCGGCAATACCGCTGCGACGATTTCCGGCTTCTGATAATCTAGCAGTTTTTTAATCGCGAAAAACAAACTCTCGAACAGCAAATCGTACTGCTTGTTACTAAAAAAATCCGAAGTATGAATCGATTTCACTAATTGCAGAGGTTCGTGTTTCGCCAAATACAAAAATCGATTGCGGTTGCAGAAATACTCGGTGAGTTTGCTACCTTTACTCGATCCTCGATACTCGTGATGGGCGATAGCTGCGGGAGTATAAAGCATTTTCCAACCGCGTTTTTGGCAGCGTTTGGAAAACTCTACATCTTCAAAATACATCACAAAATCTTCATCGATCGGCCCGACATCTTCCAGACATTCCCTGCGGAAAAGCACCGCCGCCCAACAAAGCCCTTCTACTTCCCTTTCTGTATTATACTGTCCCGCATCTTTCTCGCCAAAACCGACATCTTGCCAATAAAAATTAGGTAATTGCTGAATGCCCGCGCTGTTGATTCGCCCGTCTTTAAACAGCAATTTGCCACTAGCTGCACCAACTTTATTGTCAGTTTCTAGGCGTTTAACTAATATTTCCAGCCAGTGACTGTCAAGGGTTGCATCATTATTGAGAAAGCCGATGTATTGCCCTTTTGCTTCGCTGATGCCGAGGTTGAGGGCTTTGGCAAAGTTGTTGGCGGTATTCACAAAAATGCGAACTTTTGGAAACAGTTGGCGCAAAGCATTAACCGAATCGTCTTGAGAGCAATTATCAATTACAATTAAATCGAGTTGTGATTCTGGATACGCAAGTTTTTGTAGAGATTTTAAGCAGTCTTTGGTGTGGCGCAGACCATTATAGTTAACTATAATAAACGAACATATAGGAAGTGTAGTCATCTTTGATGCTTTATGGTTGTCGATCGCCCAATTGAGCAGTAATCTCCTGTAAAATAGCAGTATGTTGCTGCTGTACCGCTTTGATTTGCTCTACTTCAGACTGAAAATTTGCGATCGCCTGTTGTTGACTCTCAAGCTGCGCTGTCACTTCGGGAAACCCGCTGCTGAATTCCGATGTAAGTTTTTTCTCTAGAGTTTGTTGATTTTCTTGCAATTTTTGCAACTGTGTGCTCAAGGTTTGCACGACGCGGGTATTGGCGAAATTGTAAATTACTTGTCTGTCTAGTACGGGCTTGAGCAATTTTCGGACAATTTTTCTGACGGCGATGACTGCGGAACCGAGCCGCCTTTGGTAAGATGTAATTGGAATGTTATAAATGTCAAAGCCCGCTTTGAGAAGCGCAATGTCTTCGTCATCTTCATTTTGGGCGATCGCACTATTTGGTCTTTCCGACAGCGACAACTCAGCAATACCAATTCGCGGCTCCAAAGTTTGCCGCAGTTTATCTATAATTTGTTGAGTCGGTATTTCTTCGTACTGCAATCTTCCGCCTCCTTTAAATTTATGGTGCGCCGAGGGGCACCATCTCGTAGACGTAGCAACGCGCACCATCGGGTAAATTGCCGCTACGAGAATAGTGCAAATCCTAAGTTATACTAACTCGATTTGACTGTCATCACCAATCATAAACCGCAACGCTTTAGGACGCGGCGGCGCATTTGTGAGTTGAGCTCGCTGTCCGATCACGCTGTCAACAATTCGCTGGTGAATGCCAACAATTTTCGCCCCTTGCAATATTACACTGTGTTCGATATCAGCATCAACCATCGTCACGCGATCGGCAATACTGCTGTAAGGCCCGATAAAGCAATTTTCAATGCGGCAATTTTCCCCAATTACCACAGGCCCGCGAACTGTAGAATTAATGATTTCACTACCTTCCCCTACTTGCACTCGCCCGATAATTTGACTTTTGGCATCTACTTTTAATTCAGTTGAAGCTACAATACAGCTATCTAAAATGATTTGGTTTGCACTCAGCAAATCATCTTTTTTCCCGGTATCCAACCACCAACCATCTAAATTGCAGGCTTCTACGTGTTTTTCTTGATTGATTAGCTGTTGGATAGCATCAGTAATTTCGAGTTCCCCGCGGGGCGAGGGTTGAATTTGATCGATCGCCTCGTGAATAGTAGGAGCAAAAAAGTAAATCCCCACCAGTGCTAAATTAGACGGCGGAACTATGGGTTTTTCTACTAACTGTAAAACTCGCCCATTCTCATCAACCTTTGCTACACCGAAAGCACTGGGATTGGGAACTGGGCGCAGCAAAATTAGAGCGTCTAGTTTTTGCTTATTAAAATTCTCTAAAAACGGATCTAGCTGACTCTGAATTAAGTTATCTCCTAAATACATAATAAATGGAGAATCACCCAAAAATGGTCTCGCAATTTTTACTGCATGAGCGAGTCCCGCCGGCTCTGATTGTAAGATATAAGTAATTTTTGCACCGAAGCGAGAGCCATCTCCTGTTTTCGCCTTCACCTCTTCACCTGTTTCAGGACTAATAATAATCCCGATATCCGTAATCCCAGCCGCCACAATGCCTTCAATTCCGTACCACAGTATAGGCTTATTTGCCACAGGAACCAACTGCTTAGCACCCGTATAGGTGAGGGGACGCAAGCGTGTTCCTTTGCCGCCAGAGAGGATGAGTGCTTTCATTGGTGAAATCTAAGTTATCCTTTAGAGTTTGCGGTGCTGGCTTGATTTGCCTGCACTTGTTAGCTCTCGTTAATTTTAAAGCACGGCTACCCCGCTGGCAATAGCTGACCCAAAAGAAGGAAGAATTGACAGTTGACAATTGACGGTTGACAATTGACAGTTGACAATTGACAGTTGACAGTTGACAGTTGACAGAAGGAAGAAGTAATCAAAGCAGGGGTTTCAGGAATCAAGAAGGTTTTCAGTATAGCAACCGCCACATGGGTGAAGACATAAATAACTTCATGAATAGAGTCGATTCCCGTTCTGCATCAATGATTTGATTCCCGTTCTGCAACTGTCAACTGTCCACTGCTATATCTTAGCGGTTGCAATCCAAATGATTTATGGCGATCGAGCATTCAGTCATTTAAAATCTAAAATGGTTTAATAGCGGCCGTATCGGGCGATAACTTGACTACCACTATTCTTGTTATTTGTCAACCACGTCCACATCTGATCGCCCACAGAAAAATGCCACCACTCGTTAGGATGTTGCTCAAAACCAGCAGCTATCATCGCATCTTTCAATATTTGCCGGTGCAGGTGGTATTGCTGTTGTTGCGCGTCCTTGCTATTACCAAAATAATCGGGATAAGAACGTTCTGATATTTCATCAATCGGAGAACCCATATCAATTGGTCGATTATGTTCATCGACTAAAGTTACATCTAAAGCTGCACCTGTACTGTGAGGAGGAGGCGTCGCGCGATCGAGGCTCGGCACAGCCCAAAATTGATACACGTGTTCTATAATTACTTGGCGTTTGTCTTCGGAAACCGGAAATTCGCAGCCTTGAGCTACGGCAATTTGATTGAAAGTATAATCTACCATAAATTGCTGGACTTCCACGGGTCGATAAGCATCAAATATCAGAATTTTCCAATTTTGATGATTTTGCTGTAGCTGAGTTTGAGCTGCTACTAAACTATCTACAACTCCTTGCCGCAAATAGTAAGGTGAATCTGCTTTGCTGTTGTGATAGGGAGCACCCAACTTTTGATAAGGGTGCGGAATTTCAAAGGCAAAATCTTCTGGTGGAATTGGGACTAAAGGCTCGCCGCATTCGTCAATTTCTATTTGCTGATATGGTTTCATATCAAGGTTTTACCTACTTAATTATTACTGGTGAACTACAATTGTATCGCGATTCATTTCTATCAATGAATGTTCCTCAAACATTTCAACCAAATGCGGCAAATTATTCACAAATAAGTCTATAAGTTGGTTGTTATTTATGTTGCCAGTCGTCAATATTAACAGCTTGTAAGGTTGCTGGCTAATCAGAAATGAATCGAGAAAATCTCGATCTTTGGTGATAACAATTCTGCTTTCTTGCATTGAAAGCAAGTTAATTTCTGAATCGGGAGTTGCGTTGAGTCGAGGTAAATCCTTAGTATGAATAGTATCGCAACCAGCAGATTGCAAAACGCGTGCCAGACGTACTGGTAATTGTGCATCTACCAAAAACTTCATTACACTAATACTCGATATATGCTTTTCACTTGAGTCAGCCGTGCTGCAAATAGCAAAGCAGCTAGAATATCTTCATGTTCTAAATCATCATAATCATCTATAATTTCTTTAGCATTCATACCTGAACTAAGTAATTCAAGAATCAACTCTACTGGATATCTGAGACCGCGAATACAGGGTTTTCCGTGACAGATATTTGGATCGAGTGTGATGCGTTGCAAAAGTTCGTTGTCCATGTTTTAGGAGCCACTGTTAAATATATTCTAAGATAAAGATCGTAACTCTAGCTCGGTTTGTAGTAAAGACCTTAGTCCTCAAAAAAATCAGCGGACTAAAGTCCTCACTACAAACATTTAAAAAAATCCTAACTTTGGCGGTAAGCAACTACCGCATAAAACGGATCGCCGCCTCCCATCCCCAGCATTTGCATAAAACTCGGCAAGCTAGACTGTTTAGCAATTACTTCCGGCTTGCTAAATCCGGGTATGTTCGCTCCTTTGACGGAATCAAAGTAACCCTGGACTAATTTTACCCGATCGCCCTCCGAACCTTCCCGCCAAGCCGCAATTGCTTTCTGATAAAACATCCGGTTGGAAAAACTGATAATTGCGACGCCCCCCGGCTTCAAAATCCGGTGCATCTCGGCAAAAATCGCATCCGGGTTTTGCAAATACTGCACCGAAACGCAGTTGACAACCGCGTCAAACTCTGAATCGGGCAGTGGCAATTTAGGATTTGCGTTCAAATTCTGCACGAAATAATGATTCAGTCGGGGATTTTTTGCCAACTCCTCTTCATTCATGCCGTGTCCTTCGACATGAGCAAATTCCATTTCCTCGGGCAAGTGAGACACCCAACTGCTCATCATATCAAAAATCCGAGTATTCGGTTTCAGGCGTTCCCGATACAAGTCGGTTAGTTGCTGAATGAATCCCTCGTCTACGTGCGTCACAAACCGGGGATAGGAATAAAACAGATTGTCGTCGGTGTCGTCTAACTTGGTGCGCTGATTTCCTTGGAGTGGCATAACGTGCGATGTGCGATCGTAACTTTACTCTTCTTATTTTACTAATAATTAAGAAATGTAAACAGATTCCCCAGGATGGACTTTCCGGGACTCGCCTGATCCAATTTTAAATCATTCTCTTCAGAGTTTACTCAGTATTTTTATTATGCAAGACTCTGCTTCATTCAGCTTGTCACCACAGATTCCGGCTCGTTTATGCGTTGATTCAGAACTAAGAATAGCTGAATGAGCTGCTTCAAAATAAGGCATGAGCTGGCTCTTTATAGACGGATCGATCGACTCATTTTTTTTTAAATCATCACACAGGCTAGACACGGCCCATTTGGCATCACTCATCATTGTTGTTTCGTAGGCTTCTTGCACCTCGGATTGGGCGTTCTTTAATTGCTGAATGATTTGATCTAATTTTTTTCTTTGCTCTTCGCACATCACATTAATCACTCCTTGAGAGACTAAATTATATAGGAATAGAACAAATTATTATCGTCGGTATTATTGAACTTGGTGTACTGATTTCCTGGGACTAGAATAAAGTGCGATCGCAACTTTGAGCTTCCTATTTTAGGAATAATTAAGAAATCCAAACAAGTTTGACGAAAATTTAGCTGTTTTTTGCGATCGAGCGTGGGCGATCGCCCTCATTATACTGACTTACTTGCTGCCGACTCCATCTCAAATCTCAAATCCGATGACCGAAAATCCGCGATCGCCCCTTGACAGCTCCCAAATAACATCTTACACTAATAATACGAACGCTAAGTAATAAACCGATGGTTACTATATCCACAGTCGATCGCAAATATCTAGCTAGGTGGCACGACGTTCTCGCCCCCTACAGCCTGGGCTACCGCATCAAACTGCTAGGGCAGCTAGGGACTCGCAGGTTGCAAGAGATACTCGAACCATTTGGGCTGACACCATTTCACTGGTTGGTACTGTGCTGCTTGTGGCAAGAAGACGGGTTGCCAACTTCCAGTATTGGCGACAAACTGCAACAGGTAGGCGGTACACTCACAGGCGTACTCGATCGCATGGAAGAAAGAGGCTTAGTCCGCCGCGAGAGAGACACGCGCGATCGGCGGATTTGGCGAATTTGGCTAACGGATGCAGGCAGGGAACTGCAAGACGTGCTGCCACCGCTGGTGGCGGAGATCCGAGAGAAGTCAATGACTGGCATTTCCAAAGCCGATCGAGAACTCTTCTCCCAATTGATCGATCGGGCGATCGTCAATCTTTCCTAAACCGCCAACAAATAGCTCTTTCGACTGAAGCGCAGCAGCATCTACCTCAACTACATTAAAAACAACTCAAAAATACTACGCACTCTTAAAACAAGCAGTCTTACTAAATAAAAACTACGTACCCTAAACAAACGACATCTTACTAAAGTATCAGGAGTCAAATACCATGAAAGGCACAAACGAAATCAACCCAGAAGAATTCAACGGTAACGGCAAAGGCAAAGCAGTAGCCCTCTTAGAAAAGCCGATCGACAACACCATAGCAAAAAGCCTACCAGTAATCCCCGCGCCAGAAACAGAAATCAGCGCCCCCGCAGAGCTAAAAACCAGCCCAGAAACAGAAATCCAAGCACCCCTGCCGGCGCCGGAAACGCCGAAGAAAAAAGCCCCGAAAGCGATAATTTTAGCAGCGCTGGGCATCGGGGCGATCGCAGCAGGCAGCTTTGGCTACAATTATTGGCAATACGCCTCCATCCACCAAGAAACCGAAAACGCCACAGTAGCCGGACACATCCACCAAGTCAGCAGCCGCATCAACGGTACAGTCGGCGAAGTCTTAGTAGAAGATAACCAACAAGTAAAACCGGGCCAACTGCTGATCAAACTCGACCCCCGCGACTACCAAGTTAAACTGCAACAATCCCAAGCAGCCTTAGAAAACGCCCGCCGCCAAGCCGAAGCAGCCCAAGCGAATATTTCCCTAGCCTCTCAAACCAGCCAAGGTAAAACAGCCCAAGCCCAAGGAGATATCGGCACCGCCAACGCTGGCATTTCCACCGCCCAAGCAGCAATTAGAGAAGCCCAACAAGGCGTACCCGCAGCCGAAGCTGCTGTCGCTCAAGCTGAAGCCGGCGTACCCGCAGCGCAAGCGAAAGTCGCCCAAGCAGAAGCCGGAATTCCCCAAGCTCAAGCTAAAGTGACGGAAGCCGAAGCCGGAATTGCCGCAGCGCAAGCTCAGTTAGTGCAAGCGCAAGCTAATCTTGTGAAAACGCAAGCAGATTATAAACGGTACGAAAGTTTGCAGCAAGAAGGTGCGATCGCCGGCCAGCAATTAGACGCAGCGAGAGCCGCCTACGAAGTCGCCCAAGGCCAAACCACCGCAGCCCAACAAGGAATTGCCCAAGCTAGAGCCAGGTTAGCCCAAGCCAAGGAAGGCGTAACCGCAGCGATCGCAGCAGTAGCGCAAGCTCAAGAAGGAGTAAAGCAAGCTGAAGCTCAAGTCGCGCAAGCCAAAGTCGGCATCGCCAGCGCCCAAGCTAAAGTCGCTGTAGCCCAAGAAGGAATCAGCACCGCCGAAGCCAAACTGGCTGCATCGAAGGGCGGATTGCAACAAGCTCAAGCTACGGGCGAGCAAACTAAGGTCAGTCGATCGCAGTATGATGCTGCTAAGGCTGCGATCGCCCAATCGGAAGCTGCGGTTAAAGACGCTCAACTGCAACTTTCCTACACGAATATCACCGCACCCGCCGCCGGACAAATCGGGCGCAAATCCGTTGAAGTGGGGCAGCGGGTGCAGTCGGGAACTCCGTTAATGGCGATCGTCAGTAACGATTTATGGGTAATTGCTAACTTCAAAGAAACGCAACTGGCAAACATGAAACCAGGCCAAAAAGTAGAAATCAAATTAGATGCTTTTGGTAGCCGCAAATTTGAAGGTCGTCTCGATAGTTTTTCTCCCGCTTCTGGCGCTCAATTCTCCTTATTGCCTCCCGACAATGCCACGGGAAACTTCACCAAAGTAGTGCAGCGGATTCCGGTGAAAGTTGTGTTTGATGCCGAAAGCATTAAAGGCTATGAATCGCGGATTGCACCGGGGATGTCTGCTACTGTAAATGTTGAACTGAAATAAAATCAGGATTTACGCAGAAAATCATGTAGGTGTATACTGCCCTCACTGTCAAGATTTTCTGCGTCTAGAAGTCCCTCTCTCCGATTAAAACCTCATAGTTTGTGGGTGTGTATTGCTAGCCAGCGATTGGTGCGATGGCTTACCAGAAAGAATTGGTTTAAAGCCTCTCTTTTTTAGGGAGAAATTAAAATCAGACGATTCATTACTCCAATCCTCTGACTTCCAGGTAGAGGTCGCTGTCAACTGTCAACTGTCAACTGTCAACTGAATGAAGCCCCACTTCGCGACGACTCACTTTACCTCATCGTACTGGTACCCAATCAGTAATCTGTCGGCTGGCTACACGCGCTTTTTCAGAAAATGGGAGACGAAGGGCGATCGGGCTTTGACTCTCAGACCTGACTCTATTTCTATTTTTTCAGCATAAATCATACTATAATTTTAATTACGAGTATTGTAGAACAGTTTGCTATAATTATTTTAGTCAACGCTAAGAAATCCTAGCCATGACCCAAGCTCCTTCAATCAAAACTGAATATCAAGTAACTGTAAATTATCCAGTCTGGCAAAGAGTTGAGCAAATTGCTGAACAATTCAACTTGTCTGTTTCTGAACTATTGGAACATCTAGCTAAAGGTGAACTGAAAGTTGTTGCTGTTTCAACTAATTCGGAAACACTGAGCGATCGCGAGATTGCCAATTATTTCATTTGGTTAGCCTCGCAATTCGATGTAGAAATAAATGCTTACAAGCTACAAAAACTCGTGTATTACGCTCAAGCTTGGCATTTAGCAATTTATGGCACGCCACTCTTTAATGCGGATTTTCAAGCGTGGGTTCACGGCCCGGTGATTCCTGATTTACTAGAGAAGTATCAAAGCCAATTTAGCTGGGAACCAATTGTAGAAAGAATCGAGCGCCCGAAACTTTCTGAAGAAATCGGGGAATTTCTGGAAGAAGTTGCAGATGCCTATTTGGAGTATGATGATGAAACTTTGGAACGAATGATTTGCGGTGAAATGCCAAGGCAAGAAGCGAGAGGGGATTTGCCCAGAGACGCATCTTGTCATGGGATTATTTCTCAAGAATCGATGAAAAAATATTATTCGGGCCGTGTCAAAGAAGAAACCTCAGTCTAAAATCGTCCCTTCTCAAGGGAAACCGCACGCATAAATATGATACAATACAAACTACGCTCTTTGTAAAAGCCATGTCTCAAGCAACATTAACTGATGTTTCCTTGGATCCAATATTAGAGCGTTTGACGCAACTTGCCCAACTAGAACCTGACTGGGATTCTTATGGTGCATTAGCAATTTCGCCCGTTGCATTTGTAAAAGCCTGTCAGTTACTTATTCATATCAAATACTCTCTTTCGCCTTTAGTTGGCGATCTAATTTTACCCTATGATGCAGCACCAATTGCTAATGGTAGCCTACAACTGGAATGGCGAAGCCCACACGGCAATTTAGAAGTGGAAATTAAACCTGATATGAGTTTCAGCTATCTACTAATTAAGGGAGAGGGAAGCGAGAGAAAATTTGAGGAAAAAAACGAGGTGTCATTATCTGAAGTCCTGAATGTGGTGTCTCAGCTATTGATTGCATAAGTCAGGATGAGATAATGCTAGAAGAAATTGCAGACAATGATATTCTTTATCGTCGAATTCCTAATGTACATCTCTATGAGGATGGTACTGTAAAATCAGTTGCTTTCCAGGTTAGAGGAAAACCTGATAACAGTATCTCAGTTGAGTTAGCGAGGCTAACAACTCCCCAAGAAATTTTAGCTCGTGCGAGAAATCCTGACACTACTAAAGTGGGTGTTTTGGTAGCAGGATCTGCCCGTTCTTTAGGCTTCATTATCCGGCATGACCCCTTGGAGGATAATCCAGCTCATTGTCTGATTGAGGGCGAAAACAATAAAGTCAAGTGTAAACTATTGGCTGAGGCTACAACTATTTTAACTTTGCTTGAGTAAAGGCGATCGCACTTTTTGACAAATTGGGATGTAAGGGCGATCGCCCTTTTTTAGAAAATAGGGAGAGGAGTTTTTAAGACTCTATTTCCCACTTCTCTTAGTTAGTAATCTACATCGTAGTTCATCAAGAAATCAACTTGATTCCCCCCATCCCGATATCTCTTTGCGTCCAGTACATTAAACCTAAAAGAGCAAACCCCTTGTGCAAAGAAAGACCTGTTAGGAAAGTCAATATAGTTTTGACCTGTAGAACTGGTGGAAATATCTTTTGACCCAGTAATCTCCTTACCATCGCATAGCCTCGCGCTCCATCTGATAATAGCAGAAGAGTCTGGACTTGTTAGATTTACATAAAACCCAGCTATTCCCCAAGCATTAGAAGGTTTTTGATAGTCCTGATTCTTATTATATGTATCGCAAACTTGATTTACCAGACAGCTACCACGATTTTCTGGAACAGGCCATCGCTCTCCCGCTCGTGCGATTGAACCGAAAGAAAAACTCGATACAACAGTAACAAACAACAAACCCATTTTTAAGCGGTGCATCAGCTTTATTATCTTTATGGTGTCTATTTATAAATTATTTCCTAAATGCCAAAGTTTTTCAAGCCATATAAAGCCATGTTTAGTAGTTTTTTCCCCTCCCAACTAAGTCATAAAAAGTCATATTTAGCTGGTCAAGTTTGAAAAAGTCATATTTAGTTACGCTATAATCAAGTCGAACCCTTGCATCTGCGTGACTAATGGATATTGAAGAAGCCTTAAAGTTTACTGACAATCTAGCTTTAACTACTACGGGAAAACACTTAGATAGTCTGCAAAAAGCTATACTGCGCGGCGCTTGGGACAATCAAAAATATAAAGAAATTGCACAGGAACACCACCGCTCAGAGAAATATGTTAAAGAAGTTGGTTTCAAATTATGGAAACTTCTATCAGTTGCATTAGGCGAGGAACAAGTATCTAAAGCAAATTTTAGAGCAAAGCTGGAAAATTTACAAGTTTCCAATGTCTCACTCGTCGGGAATGGCTGTATTCATATTCGTAACATCTCCGCAGATACTTTTTACTCTCCCAAAGTCTCACAACCTGCACCGCAAGACAAGGATAAATTTCATGAAAAAACTAGCAATTCCGAACCTAAAATACATTTAGACTTATCCGACGCACCAGAACCCAACCTATTCTATAACCGCACATCCGAACTCTCCACCCTCGAAAACTGGATTTCAAGCCGCACCCGTCTCGTCACCATCCTCGGCTTATCAGGTATTGGCAAAACCGCGCTGACACTCCAACTAATCCCACAAATTCAACACGAATTCGATCGCATTATTTACCGCAGTTTCCGCAACTCCCCACCCCTGGCATCACTCCAAACCGACTTAATTCAATTCTGTAGGGGCGGTGCCCCCGTGCCCGCCCCCTCCCCCGAAGAAAGGGCAACCACGGGGGGATTGCCCCTACTAGAATATCTGCGATCGCACCGCTGTCTGATCGTACTCGATGATATCCAAACCATCTTCAGCAGCCAACAACTCGCAGGCCACTACCAACCAGGCTATGAAAATTACGGCACATTCTTCAAACAAATAGCAGAATCATCCCACAACAGTTGCCTAATCCTACTGAGTTGGGAAAAACCCAGAGAAATAGCCGCCTTAGAAGGCGAAAACCGCCCCTGCAAATCGCTGCAACTCAACGGTTTAGGCACGGAAGCACAAGAAATATTCAGAGAAAAAGGTTTAGCAGAACCGGAGAAATGGTCAGAACTAATCGACCTTTACCGAGGCAATCCCTTATGGTTAAATATAATTGCCACATTGATTCAAGACTTATTCGGCGGCAGCGTTTCCGAATTCTTATCCTATGATACCCTATTCTTAGGTGACTTAGAATCACTATTGGAGCAGCAGTGCGATCGGCTAACCGAACCAGAAAAACAAGTGATATCCTCGTTAGCTAGTGAAGCTGCACCAGTTGAAATATCAAAAATTTCAGCCCATCTCGAATTATCCCCATCAGCATTATTACAAGCTGTGCAATCCTTGGGACGGCGTTTATTAATTGAAAAAGTGAAACAAGGTCAGAAAACACTTTTCACACTCCAGCCTGTATTGATTGAGTATCTGAAAAACCAGCATTAATAACTGACTGAGTTGGCGATTAACTAAATCTATCAATAAACATATCGGGAGTAATAATTTCTACTGTCCTAAAAGGATTTAATATCAACAAATCCATATCCCCCGTAACAATTATATTGGCATTACCACTAACAGCCAACTCTAAAAACTTATTATCTTTTTCATCTCGACACACTGCGATTTTTTCGGTAATAGAGACTAACTGAGAAGAACTGATAAATTTCAGCAAAAATACCTTTCTGTCCTCTAAAGAAAGATACTTGTTAAACTTTTGACGATTCAGAACTTGCTCTAATTCTTTTAAAGTCGCTTCAGAATATAAAATTATTCCTTGTTTTTCTGCCAATTCGATCGCCCGAAATGGTACTGAGGTTTTAAAAAGCAAAGCACTGATTAAAACATTAGTATCGATCGCAAATCTATTCGTCATTATCGGCTAAAATCTCCTGTAATATTTCTGGTGTCAAGCCGCGCTGTTGTGCTTTATCAGAAATTTCTGCCATTACCTCTGTTAAAGTTTTGCTGTGTAAATTTTCTCTCAAAAACAATTGAATGATCGAGCTTAACTGTTTCTGAGTCTCAGGAGTAGCCCCTTCAAACGCCTTCTTAATATCTTCATCAACTTGAATTGTAATTGTTGTCATAACTAAAAAAATAAAAACTTAATAAGAAAACAATTTCTTGCTTAAATTTATTGTATCACAGGGTGTGAAGTTCAATTTCTAGGAAGACCCCATATCCCTCAGCTTGCGCCATGCTATCAGCCAAATCTGCCTCAATGCGCTTACGTGCGATTCACGCTCGGGATAGCTTCGCCGATCGCACATCCGAACTCACCAGCCTCAAACTGTACTATACTATAGAGCGTCGCGGTTGCGACCATCCCTCACGAGCATCCCGATCGCACTCCGATGCAGAGTAAATCTAAAATCTAAAATCGACTAATCTATTACTTACTATAATGAAAATTGCCACCTGGAACGTCAACTCAATTCGCATCCGCATAGAACACATTACTAACTGGTTGCAAACCAACCAAATCGACGTTCTCTGCTTGCAAGAAACCAAAGTTACAGACAAAGACTTTCCCCTGCAACCCTTCCTCGACATCGGCTACAACTGCTACATCTCCGGTCAAAAATCCTACAACGGCGTCGCTATTTTTAGCCGATCGCCCCTGTCACAAGTCAGCGCCGGATTTGCCCCCATTCTCGGCGACGCAACCGTCGGCAGCTTCGACGAACAAAAGCGCCTCATAGCCGGGGTTATAGACGATATTTGCATCATTTCCGTATACGTTCCCAACGGTTCCGAGGTTGGTTCCGAGAAGTATCAATACAAACTGCATTGGCTCAAACTGCTGCAAGAATACCTGAAAATAGCACTAGACAAATCGCCCAACCTGTGCATTTGTGGCGACTTCAACATCGTACCGGACGATCGAGATATATACAATCCCAAAGCTGCTGCAAACTCCGTTGGCCTATCAATACCCGAACGCCAAGCATTAACAGAAATCACCGAATTAGGATTAAACGACCCCTTTCGCAAATTCACATCAGAAGGCGGACATTATAGCTGGTGGGACTACCGCGCCGCCGCATTTCCCCGCAACAACGGCTGGAGAATCGACCACCATTATCTCAGTTTGCCCTTGTACGAACAAGCAAAAAACTGTACAATAGACATGGCTCCCAGAAAATTAGTTAAACCCAGCGACCACGCCCCCGTAATTGTCGAAATTTGATTTATCAGTTATAAATAGGACTAAGGCAAAAGAAACCCGGTTTCTACCATAAATCTTAGGTTGAGCAACGAGAAATTCAAGAAACCGGGTTTCTAAAACCCTAGGTGATGCTTGGCAAAAGAAACCCGGTTTCTAACATAAATCTTAGGTTAAGCAACGAGAAATTTAAGAAACCGGGTTTCTAAAACCCTAGCTTCTTTCTTCTTCCTTCTTCTATAACAACCAACACCCAAAAATCATGTTCTTAGTAACCGGAGCAACAGGCGCACTAGGCCGCCGAATTGTACGAGAAATCAGACAGCAAGAAAAGCCTGTCCGCGCATTTGTTCGCCTCGCTTCTCGCTATTCAGAACTAGAAAACCGAGGCGCCGAAATTTTTATCGGCGACTTAAAACAAGACAAAGATATCAAAAAAGCTTGCCAAGGAGTGCAGTACATCATCAGCACCCACGGCACCGGCGGCGACGTTCAAGCAGTACACTACCGCGCCAACATAGAACTGATCGACTGCGCCAAAGAAGCCGGAGTTGAGCACTTTGTATTTCTTTCTGTACTGGGAGTCGATCGCGGATACGAAGATTCAGCAGTATTCAAAGCCAAGCGAGAAGTCGAAAAATACCTGCAAAACAGCGGATTAAATTATACCATTTTGCGGCCAGCCGGTTTTGCTTCCAGCTTGTTACCGCTAGCAGAAAGATTTCGAGAAACCGGACTTTACCTGCTGATTGGCGACGGCAAAAACCGCACCTCTGTTGTCAGTACCGACGACTTAGCAAAGATTTCCGTAGACTCGCCAACAGTAGAAGGTGCGCGCAACCAAATTTTACCAGTCGGCGGCCCCGATGTGCTGACCAGAGACGACATTGCCCGCATTTTTGGCCGCTTATTCAAGCGCGAACCGATCGTAATTAACCCGCCAATGGTTGTCTTTGACGGATTGCGAAATGCCGTGGGTTTATTGAACCCTCAAGCTCAAAAAGGCTTGGGAACTTTGCGGGTATTGCTGGCTAACGAGTTTTTCTGCACTCCCGAAGAAGTCCAGCACTTAGAATCTATTTACGGCATGAGAATGGAATCCCTAGAAAGCTTTTTGCGGCGCAATTTGAGCGTTTAAAAAACTCGTTCGCAGTTGCGCTTATTTCTCGTTACCAGGCAGAGCCTGGTAATGAATATCCAGAGGCTCTGCCTCGAAATTGCTGCGGAATATCCGATTTACTTTAACAATCGGGATGACAGGATTTGAACCTGCGACCCCCTCGTCCCGAACGAGGTGCGCTACCAAGCTGCGCTACATCCCGAAATTAGTCAATAGATTTTTAAGATATCACATTTAAGTCAAAACTTAGCCACCTCCTAGTATAATGTTTTGTAAAACACTACTCAGACGGAGGCAGGCGTGACAGTTAAGCCCCAGTGGTTGCGAGTTAAAGCCCCCCAATGGGAGCGCGTCGGCAACGTCAAAGAAATTTTGCGGGATTTATCCCTGAATACGGTTTGCGAAGAGGCTTCGTGTCCGAACATCGGCGAATGCTTCAACGCAGGTACTGCTACATTTTTGATTATGGGGCCGGCTTGTACCCGCGCCTGTCCTTACTGCGATATCGATTTTGAGAAAAAGCCCCAAGCTTTAGATCCGACGGAACCCCAAAGATTGGCGCAGGCGGTGCAGCGACTCAAACTCAATCACGTTGTGATTACTTCTGTTAACCGCGACGATTTGCCGGATGGGGGCGCGTCTCAGTTTGTCGAGTGCATTCAAGCTGTACGATCGACAATGCCCGATACAACTATAGAAGTTTTGATTCCCGACTTGTGCGGCAACTGGCAAGCTTTAGAAATTATTCTCGCAGCCCGGCCCGAGGTACTCAACCACAATACCGAAACCGTAAAGCGACTTTACCGCAAGGTGCGGCCGCAAGGAAAGTACGATCGCACCCTGGAACTATTGCAACGCAGCCGCGAACTCGCACCTGGGGTTTACACCAAATCCGGGATTATGGTGGGACTGGGAGAAACAGATGCCGAAATTCGCGAGGCGATGCAGGACTTGCGGGCTGTTGGCTGCGATATTTTGACCGTGGGACAGTACCTGCAACCGACTCAAAAGCACTTGAACGTTGAAAATTTTGTGCCGCCGGAACAGTTTGATGCTTGGAGAGAGTTTGGCGAATCTTTGGGATTCTTGCAAGTTGTCGCTTCTCCCTTAACTCGCAGTTCCTATCACGCCGAACAGGTGAGAGAATTGATGAAACTTTACCCGCGCTAGTAATTTAAGTTTAACTGAACTGGCGCGAGAGAGAATGATTGTCACTCAAACTCGATCGCGTAACAGCATTGTTAAACAGTTGACAGTTGACAGTTGACAGTTGACAGCGAAGTGATAAGAACGGAGATTTAAACTCCGCTCTTATCACAATCTGCCGACCTGAGTAAGGGCTTCAAACCCATGCTATTCGGTGACAATTTAACCTAGGGAAGCATTTGCTCCTCAGCAATTATACTTACAGCTTGCTCTAATTTTGGGTGAAAAACTGAGATTTAGGCGATCGATATAGCTGCAAGCTTCCCTAACGTCCGGAGTGCCATATCGATCGCCCCTCGCCCCCAAATTGCGAATTTTACACTCCTAAAAAAACAGTTTTTTCGGTAATCTTACTGATTGACAAATGCAATGCCATTCTTGACTTTTCACCAATAGGTAACGGCGAGGAAAAACCTACGCTTTCTGTGCCAGCGGGAGTTCAAAAGACCCGGTTTTTGATGCCGATCATATTGGGTGAGGTTAAATGGGAAGCCCCAGCCAACACCAAAAAAGTTATAGATCGATCGCCACATCCAACTCCCAACCTACGCCAAATACATCGATTAACCGGGTTTTTTCCTGGAATTCCTGGGTTGAAATGCCGAATTTTTGTCAGGAAACCCGGTTTTTCCCTTAACTGCCAACTCGATAAGGGAGACTCAAAAAACCATGAATCTCATATGGTGCAAGGGATTAAGCTTCCTGTGAGCTGTGGGGTATTTAATCAAGAACCCCGAATTATATAAAGTTTTATTAAAAAAATCCCTATTTTGGCGAAGTGATCGGGAACGAGGTTATTGGTGATGAAGATTAACTTAACTTCTGACCTTGGTCACTTGTTTATAGCCAGTCTCTATCTATACTAGCTATATAAACAAAGAAGTACAACGCACTTTTCGGGGCTTCAAACTGTTACATCAGAAAGTTCTTAGCGTTTTCCCGAATCTTGGTAAAACAAGTGGGGCAGCCAAAGCTCGATCTCTCCAACAGCACAAAAGTCAGAAAAGTTAGTAAAGAAACAAACAGCGGTGATGCTTCGTCTTAACAAAGTGGGCATCATAATTATAAATAACCGCTAAGCGTAGCATCTTTTCACCCGGAGCCATTGAGAAAATCACTATGCCAGCCACCTCTTTTTACGCTCAAGCTGAATTCGACGAACAACTGCGAGTCAATCCCTTGCAAGATGTAGATGTGTTGGATGAAGATGCTGAAGAAGCTGGAGACGAACCCATCGACCAAGACTCAGCAGAGACTGAAGATGCAGACACAGCATCCAAATTGCAAAAAAACGCTAGCCGCCGCACTACAGATTTAGTGCGCCTGTACTTACAGGAAATCGGTCGGGTGCGTCTCTTGGGTAGAGACGAAGAAGTCTCCGAAGCTCAAAAAGTTCAGCGCTACATCAAATTGCTGGAATTGCGCAACACCGTCGCTTCCCAGGAAGAAGGGCTGATTCAAAGCTTCGTGCATTTAATAGAAGTGCGCGATCGCCTGTCTGCACAATTGGGACACAAACCTTCCCTGGAACGCTGGGCATTAACCGCAGGCATCAGTGACGTGCCAGAACTCAAGCGAATTATGGCCGAAGGCAAGCGCCAGTGGGCAGAATTGGCCGAGATGACGGTAGAGGCGATCGAAAAAATTCAAGCTGAAGGCATCGAAGCTAAAGACCACATGATTAAGGCGAATTTGCGCCTGGTGGTTTCCGTGGCAAAAAAATATCAAAATCGCGGTTTAGAATTGCTCGATTTAATACAAGAAGGTACTCTCGGACTGGAACGAGCTGTCGAAAAGTTCGACCCGACACGGGGCTATCGGTTTAGCACATACGCCTACTGGTGGATTCGCCAGGGAATCACGCGGGCGATCGCGACTCAAAGCCGCACCATCCGCCTCCCCGTCCACATCACCGAAAAACTTAACAAAATCAAGAAAGCCCAGCGCAAAATATCTCAAGAAAAAGGTCGCACAGCTACGATCGAAGATATCGGCGTCGAATTGGACATGACTGCCGCTCAAGTTCGGGAAGTATTGCTGCGAGTTCCTCGCTCTGTTTCTCTGGAAACTAAAGTGGGCAACGAAAAAGATACAGAGTTGGGCGACTTACTCGAAACCGACAGCATCTCGCCAGAAGAAATGCTGATGCGAGAAGCTCTGCACCGCGACTTGCAACAATTGTTGGCAGATTTGACTAGCCGCGAACGAGATGTTATTCTGATGCGCTTTGGTTTGGGCGACGGACACCCCTACTCGTTGGCAGAAATCGGTCGAGCTCTGGACTTGTCCCGCGAGCGAGTCCGCCAAATTGAAGCCAAAGCTTTGCAAAAACTCCGCCAACCCAAGCGTCGCAACCGCGTGCGCGACTATCTTGAGTCTCTGACTTAAATTAGCTGGTGTGCATTTACTGACAAATAGGGTTTAAAGCCTCGTCCTTCTTATAGGACGGCTTTCATCATAGGGTATGTATTGTGGATGCGCGAGATCTAAAAATCCGGTCTCAACTCTAGAATCCCAAAACAATCCTATAGGTTGAGGCATCAACCTATAGGGCTAGGCAATATCAAACAAGCGATGCTTGCTTTGTCTGTTTGAATCCAGAATCCCGATTCCTCAAGGTTCGGGAGTATGTCAGTGTATTGGTAATGTCCGTTTCTGGATCTAGGTAGAAGGCAGAAGACAGAAAGCATAAAGCAGAAGAAAAAATTATTACTTCTACACGATTTCTCTGTCTAATTACTAGAAACACGAATATTGGAGTATATTGGGGTAAGTCAATAGATCGGCTTTGCAACTTGATTTGAAAATCAGAGTTCAACAAACATCTCAGGTCGAAAGATGCTAAAACCTCAAAAAGGATTTTCCATTGCCACTAAGTCAGTCAAGGCGAAATTGCTTCGTTCTGGTTTTGATATGCAGCCAACTAAGGCAGCCTATAACGAGATAGTTCATTTCTATTTCCTACTAATTGCCGAAGCTCCTCAAGGCATCCTGACAAAAGAAAATGGAGGCTGGCGTTACTACGAGCTACTCACGGCTAATCATCCTTTCGTAAAAGGCTTTCCTTCTGGGATGAAGAGAGCAGCCATCAGGCAAGCAATTGGTGCTTATAAAAGCTGGAATTCAACCTATCAAAAATGGTTGAATCGCCCAAAAAGGCTCAAGCACCACAAGCCACCGCTCCATCAAGGAGCGTTTAACTTTAACCCTCAGTACGATGCTGGGATGTGGAAAGAGGATGATGGTTTTTCTATTGTTCTAAAGATGCTGGTAGGCGATTCATGGAAGTGGATAAAACATCAGTATCAATGCCCTGACGTTCCGACCCAATGGGTAAAAGGCTCCCCTAGAGTGCAGGTTCAAAACGGTTCTTTGTGGATAGTTTTTCCACTTGAAAAATACGTTCCTGCTACGGGTGGCATCAAAGGAATCATGGCAAAAAGCACGTTTCGGACCTGCGGAATTGACATGGATCTCGACAAGTTCATCGTCATTGCTAGCATCCTAGAAACCAACGACAGAGGCGAAACGACTGAAGTCGCTAGACATTTCATTAACCAGTCGCGTCATGTAGCTCGTAGGAAGCGGAATCTAGGAAATATCGCCATCAAAATGGGCAAAACGGGAATCATTTCCCGTGGCTTTGCTAAAAAAGCATGGGACTCTTTATCTGCTGTGGAAATTGAATATTCAAGAGCCGTATCCCGCGAGCTTGTTGAGTTGGCCAATCATTGGCGGGCAAATGTGATTAGCTTTGAGCATCTGGGAAATTTGCGACCCAAACGCGGGAAATATTCAAGACGCTCAAATCAAAAACGTGCTTACTGGTTGAAAGGCAAAATCTATGAACAAGTCAAACGAATTGCTTATCAAGATTATGCAATTCTCACAACTCGCGTTAGTCCGATGAATACGAGCCGTCTTACCCCTTGGGGCGAGCCTGTCTGGAGAGGATGCAAATTCCCTTCAAGCCCGACTGAGTTTGATAGCTATCGACCGGGGGCTGCATTAGTAGCAACTGTGGATGGGTACAAAGCTCATAGTGGTTTAAATGCCGCTCGTAATGTGGCTCTAAAAGCAATTAAGCGCCATCTTTCAGAGGTGATGCTTCATCAAAAAAGCCTACAGCAGTAATGCTTGAGGTGTGCAATTAAACTAGAACGGTGTTTGGCGACTACCACTTTAATTGTACGAGGCTTGGGTAAACTGCCTAAAAATTCCTTTCCACTACGCTCTATTTGGTTGGGCTAGCCCCACAAACTGAAGGAAGCGACTACGGAGGAGTTGAAAAAGTGAACTATAGGTGGAATGTTGTGATTTATTCCAATTTACTCCAATTATGGGTTACTCTAAGGCTTTATGGTATGTGTGCCGTCAAAAATTATCAAAAACTAAATTTTTACCCCAAGCTTTTTTCAATAAGCTCGCATATTTGCAAAATATCTCGATCGCTGTGTATGATTGTCAATAGGCAGACTTTCTTGAGAGGGTCACTATGGCACTTTACACCGCGTCCTCATTCAAATCCGAACTCAATGACAAAGGCTGGCGGATGACTCCCCAACGGGAAACCATCTTGCACGTGTTTCAGAACCTCCCCAAAGGCAACCACCTGAGTGCGGAGGATTTGTACACTTTGTTAAAAAATCGTGGCGAAAACATTAGCTTGTCCACCATTTACCGAACTTTAAAGTTAATGGCAAGGATGAGCTTGCTCCGCGAACTCGAACTAGCTGAAGGTCACAAACACTATGAAATAAACCAGCCTTACCCGCACCACCACCACCACCTAGTCTGCGTTCAGTGCAACAGAACGATCGAATTTAACAACGATTCGATTTTGAAAATTGGGATGAAACAAGCTGAAAAGTCTGGGTTGCACCTGCTAGACTGCCAGTTAACGATTCATACGGTGTGCCATGAAGCTTTGCGGATGGGATGGCCGTCTTTGGTTTCCAGCAATTGGTCTTGTCCGAGGTCGATCGCCCAGAATGGCAACAGTGCCCCTGATGCAATCGAGTGAGAATACACTATTTTCGCATTTCAAGTACGGCTGGTTAGAATTATTAACGAAACTCGGCGCAAGTGTGATTCGCAGTTACGCCGAAACCGGGTTTCTGAAGGAAAATATATCATTTCCAGAATGAGTCGGAAACCAGAAACCCGATGGCTTTGACGTAACACCCGCAAGTCCGCTGCTAAAAAGTTTGGCTCAACAAATCCTTGCTGCTCACCCCGTAACTGCGCTGAGCTCGATCGAGCGCGTCTTTCGTCGGAGCATCCAAAACTCCGGTGACGGAACCCGTGTAAAAGCCGAGGCCTTGCAGCCGCGTTTGTAATTGCTGAATGCTCGATCGAGAATTGACACTGCTGCTAATCGGCACAGCAGGAACAGTAACTCGCCCAGCTAACCCCTTTTGGATTGCGGCCAAAGTTGCCGGAGTGGCAATACCCGTAGCCGGGGACAAATTGCGCTCGCGTTGAAAGGACAGCACCGCCCACTCAGTCTCGGCTCCAAATACTCCATTCACCGGGCCAGGGTTTTTCCCCAGACTTCTGAGCGCAGACTGAAGCTGTCGGACACCAGGCCCAGTATCCCCCCGTCGCAGACCCGTTGCGACGGGCTGCTGCGGCTTTGCAGCCTGCTTGTTGGCTTGTCTCAAAGCCGATCGAGTGCTGCGATCTACTGTGCCAGTCCCGGACAGCCCGCTATCTCTCTGAAATCCGATCAAAGCTTCTTGAGTTGGTCGATCGAACCAACCGTGAATCTGGCTCCTGTAATAACCCAATTGTTGCAGCCGCCGCTGCAACAATTCTACTTCTCGACCTGTGTCGCCCAAATCCAGAAAATCTCCAGCATTATTACTCTGATCGTCATTTTCTCCTGGATATAAAGTAATTTCAGCTTCCCTCATCTGGGCATCTATCGCCTTCAAAGTAGCAGTGTCAGCGCAGCCGTCAGAAACCAGATTGAAATCTTGCTGAAAACGAGTCACAGCGTAGAGAGTGCGTTCGCGAAACTTGCCGTCAATGCCGCCCTCAAAATAGCCTAAAGCTTTTAACTGCCGCTGGATCAAGTCTACCGTCGCCCCTCTGTCGCCGAACCGCAGCCCCTTGCAACCGCCATTTTCCGAAATATCAGGAGGAGTAACGGGGGGAGTTGGCCTGGTGGAAGCAAACAGCAAGGCTAAAGTTTGCCTGTCAGCAACTCCAGTCACCCGCAGTCGATTAATGCGCTGGAAGTATCTCACCGCATTGAGAGTAATTTCGCGAAAACTCCCTGTGGGATGCGTGTTGAAGTAGCCTAGCTCTTTCAACCTGCGCTGGAGAGTGGTAACATCTGCACCCGAGTCTCCATAACGCAGCTCGTTATAGCTATAGTTTGTATAAGTAGTTTTAAAAGATCGATCGTCCTCGTCTAAACTGTTGAGCGCTATCACCGTAGATCGATCGGGCTTACCAGTCAGCGACAGTTGATAGTCTCGTTGAAAGTTAGTCAGAGCTTGTTTTGTTACCGGGCCGAGCTGACCAGTAGAAGATCTAGGAAAATAGCCAAGATCCCGCAATCTGTCTTGAACAGAGCGCAAATTGGGATTTCCTGGATCTATTTGAGCAAAAGCCGAACCGGCTGCGCTCAAAACCGACAGCATCAAAGCCAGAGACAGCAAACGGACATAAGTCTGAGTCGATAGGTTTTGCCACTTGGGAGGATCAAAAATTTTCAACTCTTGTGCGGGTGCTTCGCAAACAAGAGCAAGTTCGAGGTAGGCGAGAGATTCCATAAATTTTTAGTGTGAAATTGTGGCTGTGATGTACGAGCAAACTCAAGCTGAGCTTTGGGTTGCTCAGGATCTATCAAGACTAAGTTTTACCTGTTTGCGCGAAGCACCCGTGTTAAAAAAAAATGCCTTCAAAAATAATTACAGGTAACAACCACGATAGCATCGCTGTTTCGAGAGACGCGAGTGTCAGGAAAATAGTTTGCAGCCACATCTTAGCCTTGCTGAGGGAAAAATGACCAGTTTTTGGCTATTATTGGCTAAAAACAAAATTTTGTATTAGAAAAATATTAGTTGTTGACCAAAGAGCGAGACGCAAGCCCCTGGCTTTAGACATGGGGATAAGTCGGTAGCGGTTTCAACCGCCTTCTGTATTTAACAAAGCTTAATAAAG
>NZ_JAEQCT010000186.1:0-5558 GCF_020738205.1 Microcoleus sp. PH2017_24_DOB_U_A | reverse complement strand
AGGGTCTGCTTCCTGCTTCACCCAAGGGAGTCGGCTCGCAACTTGTCCACAGGCGTAAATTCGGATGTAGCCCATCCTAATCCAAAAAACAATTCTAGCTGAAGCTTTTAGCCATGAGTCACCCACTATTTTCAGCCAATTTAACGAGTTGTGGACTTCCTTCTCGACCTTAACAGGCTGGCTAGTCCTGACAGAACTGCGGTTTACAAACCGGATAATTGAGCTTTGGTTTTCGGCATTGCAGATATTATATCAATTCTAGACTTATCTTGTTCAGCGAGCTTTGACTAAGTTTAGATAACTATTTCGCCCTGTAAGTTAACCTCTTGTACTGACTTTTCAATGATATCGCATATTGACAGTGCCTCATGCCAGAGGGCGTCAGCCACGACCAAAAACGCGCGGGCGCGATCGCCCGTTATGTATTATAGATAACTCAAAAGCTCGATCGATCGAGTCACAGCAGTCCGAGCCGAATAGCACGAATAGAGCGTCCCGCTCGAAGTGAGTTCCGCAAGCGAGCGGGGACGCTCGCACCATAACAGACTCGCGAGCGTCCCCGCTCGCAGATAAGAGCTTGTGCACAGATGCTTGCATCGGGATTCTTCCCCGTCTCCCCCTCTCCCCCTCTCCCTCTCTCCCTTTCTCCCCCTCTCCCCCTCTCCCTTTCTCCCCCTCTCCCTTTCTTCCCCGTCTCCCCCTCTCCCCCTCTCTCTTTCTCCCCCTCTTCCCATTTCCCTATAAAAAAGCGTAGGGCCCGATCGACAGCGACCAGACCCAATAATATAAGAATCTTTGATTTTCTAACAAACGAGATGTGTTTCCGGTAGAGAACAATATGCTTACTAGGGTTTACAACTTGTGCAGCTTTACTTTTAATCCGCAAGCACAATAAGTCTGACTCGACTGCGGTTTGGCTTGACTGCGCGATCGGCAGTTTCGCCACTATTCCAAGTTGTGTTCGGTTAATTTCGGCCGCGCCTGGGAATTTAGACCGGAGACACCATGTCTATATCCTTGAACTTTGCTTGTGACGCTCCTACATCAATTGCAAGCAATATGTTGTAGGCATCTGAGTCCTGTTAAGGATATCTAGATCTTCCTTCGAGATACTCCAAAATGTTTCTCTCTACGGCGTTTTATAGTGAGGAACACGTCCAGCCCCACTGTCTTTCCAATATATCAAGGATTGTTTGTTCAGGCTGTGAAGATTTCCCTGTCCTACGGAATCGGTCAACCTTCCATTTTTCACAAACCTGGCTTTCATCCCACCCCAAATTAAAAATTATCGAGAGGGGGTTCCCGCTGAACGGGCTAAATATAGCGACCTCCTGTTTCTTTCTGTCCCGGTGTCTATTGTTAAGTTAGCACGAGCTTTGGGAGGAGTAAAGCACAATTTGTAAAACTTGATAGGTCTTTACATTACTAAGTATAATGATATAAATATCCACATAGATGTAAGTTCTATTGCAATACGCTTGGGCTAAGCCCGATCCCCCCTAGCCCCCCTTAAAAAGGGGGGGACAAGAGTTTTCTCAAAGTCAACCCCTACTCTCCTTTTTAAGGGGGATGCGAGGGGATCTCCGGGCAATAAACACTATTAACTGAAGCGTATTGAGTTCTATTGCTGCTACATCTTTACATACTTAACAGTTTTTGTCATGTCTATTACTCCTAAGTCTCTCGGCGGTAGTCAAATCCGCCAAACATTCCTCGACTTTTACGCCCAGCGGGGACACAAAATCCTGCCGAGTGCTTCTTTGGTGCCCGAAGATCCGACTGTGTTGCTAACGATCGCCGGAATGCTACAATTTAAGCCGATATTTCTCGGACAGCGCACCGCAGAATCACCGCGCGCTACCACTTCACAAAAGTGCATCCGCACCAACGATATCGAAAACGTCGGCCGTACCGCCCGCCACCACACGTTTTTTGAGATGTTGGGGAATTTCAGTTTTGGGGATTATTTCAAGAAACAGGCGATCGCGTGGGCGTGGGAACTTTCCACGGAAGTTTTCGGTTTGTCACCGTCCAATTTAGTTGTTAGCGTTTTCCGAGAAGATGACGAAGCTTTTGCAATTTGGCGCGATGAAATTGGCATTCCGGGCGATCGCATTCAACGCATGGGAGAAGCTGACAATTTCTGGCAATCCGGCCCCACAGGCCCTTGCGGCCCGTGTTCCGAGATTTATTACGATTTCCACCCAGAAAGAGGCGACAATATTGACCTCGAAGATGATAGCAGGTTTATCGAATTTTATAACCTGGTTTTCATGCAGTACAATAAGGATGCAGAGGGCCATTTAACACCGCTGCAAAATCAAAATATTGATACTGGGATGGGATTGGAACGGATGGCGCAAATCCTCCAGAAAGTCCCGAACAATTACGAAACAGATTTGATTTTTCCGATCGTCCAATCGGCGGCGGAAATTGCCGGAATTGATTACCACAATAGCGATGAAAATGTCAAGGTTTCGCTGAAAGTAATTGGCGATCACATTCGGGCTGTGGTGCACATGATTGCGGACGAAATTCGCGCGTCAAATGTCGGCCGCGGTTACATTTTGCGTCGGTTGATTCGCCGGGTGGTGCGCCACGGGCGGCTGATTGGGATTCAGGGCGAATTTACGGTGCGGGTGGCCGAAAGCGCGATCGCCCTTTCGGAAGCAGTTTATCCAAATGTGCGATCGCGCGAAGCTCAAATTAAGGCGGAATTGGCAAGGGAAGAGGCGCAGTTTCTCAAGACTTTGGAACGGGGAGAGAAGCTGCTTGAGGAAATTCTCAAAAAAGCTCTTGTGGAACAGGCGTCTCGCCTGTCGGTTTCTGGGGGCGGGCAGGATGCCCACCCCACAGTAGAAATTTCTGGACAAGATGCGTTCACGCTTTACGATACCTACGGTTTCCCCTTAGAATTGACTCAAGAAATTGCGGAAGAACAGGGAATTACTGTCGATTTAGATGGCTTTGAAGTCGCGATGAAGGAACAGCAAACTCGCGCGAAAGAAGCTCACCAAACCATTGATTTAACTGTGCAGGGTTCCTTGGATAAGTTAGCTGAGAGTATCCAGAAAACAGAGTTTGTTGGCTATACTGAATTGTCAAGTTTAGCTGAAATCAAAGTTATCTTAGTTGACGGCAAAGCTGTGGAATCAGCAGAGGCGGGAACTGAGGTACAAGTTGTTTTGAACCAAACGCCGTTTTATGCAGAATCCGGCGGACAACTTGGGGACAAAGGTTATTTGCAAAGCGGAGAGAATGGTCAGAGTTTGTTGGTGAGAGTTGATGATGTGAAAAAGGAGTCAGATTTCTTCGTGCATTTCGGCTTTGTGGAACGGGGAACCTTAAAAGTTGGCGATAGTTTGACTGCGAAAATTGACAATAGCGGCCGCCGCCGAATTCAAGCCAACCACACAGCAACTCACTTATTACAGTCAGCTTTGAGAAAAATTGTAGACGATTCAATTTCGCAAGCTGGTTCCCTGGTATCGACAGACAGATTGCGGTTTGACTTCAATTCTCCGCGCGCTGTGACAGCAGAAGAGTTGCAGAAAATTGAGGATTTAATTAATAGTTGGATTGCTGAGGCCCACGCTGCGGAAGTTGCCGAAATGCCGATCGCCCAAGCCAGAGAAAAAGGCGCCACAGCCATGTTTGGCGAGAAGTACGGCGACGTGGTGCGGGTTATCGATTTTCCGGGCGTTTCGATGGAATTGTGCGGGGGGACTCACGTCAGCAATACGGCTGAAATCGGGCTGTTTAAGATTGTTTCCGAGGCGGGGGTTGCGGCTGGTACTCGCCGGATTGAGGCGGTTTCGGGTCAAGCTGTTTTGGATTATTTGAATGTGCGTGACAGGGTTGTGCGCGATTTGGGCGATCGATTTAAGGCGAAACCCGAAGAATTGCCCAACCGGATTACTAATTTGCAGAATGAGTTGAAGGATACTCTGAAGCAGTTGGCTGCTGTGAAGTCGGAATTGGCGATCGCGAAATCCGACCAGTTGCTAGCAAAAGCTGAGTCCATTGGCGAGTTCAAAATCATTGTAGCTCAATTGGGTGATGTGGATGCAGAAGCGCTGAAAACTGCGGCGGAAAGATTGCAGCAAAAGTTAGGAAATGCTGCGGTTGTTTTGGCATCAATTCCTGAACCGGACAAGGTAAGTTTGGTAGCAGCTTTTAGTCCAGAAGTTAATAAGAAAGGATTGCAAGCTGGCAAGTTTATCGGGGGAATTGCTCAAATTTGTGGCGGCAAAGGCGGCGGGCGGCCTAATTTGGCCCAGGCTGGGGGACGTGATGCTAGTAAGTTGCAGTCAGCGTTGGAAAGTGCTCGCAATCTGTTAGTTGAAGGGTTGGGTAATTAGGAAGAAACCCGGCGGTTGAAACCGCGTCTACAAAAACAAAACCCACCTCCGTGGGTTGAAGATTTTACCCAATTGATTGAGAGAAACCCGGCGGTTGAAACCGCGTCTACAAAAACAAAACCCGCCTCCGCGGGTTGAAGATTTCATCCAACGATTTTCCATCTCCGAATACCATCTTCGTCCACGGAGGTGGACATCGTTTGTGTAGACGCGGTTTCCAACCGCCGGGGCCTCTGCAATCAACCCGTAATCAATCCGTAAATCACCCCCAAATCCATCCGTTACATCCGCTACAAAATCCGCTGCCGAACTTGCCTTCCCCCAACAAATAATGTAAAATATTCCAAAAATGGGTTGTGCAAAATGAACGAAAAACGCCGCGAAGCCTATCTCAATCTGATTCAATCCCTCCTCAACTCCCCAGAAGACGAACAAATCGCCCTCCTGAAACAGAATCTAGAATTATTAGATGATGGTTTTGCCCGATATCTGCGCGAGTGGGCAACTCAAACTATCGCAGCAATGGAGTCAGAGGAAGCTACAAACATTACTCTTAATATAGTTAAATTCAGTAATTTGATTCAACAGTTTCCGCTGGGTAGCAAAAGTAGCAATATGGAAATTGCCATTGCCGGCTACGAGGCGGGATTGCAAATTTTTAAGCAAGTTACTGATGCCGAACTTTGGGCAACTATTCAAAATAATTTAGCAATTGCTTACAGTAACAGAATCAAGTTCGATAGAGGAGAGAATATCGAACGGGCGATCGAATGTTATCAAGCTGCTTTACAAGTTCTCACCCGCGCTGCTTTGCCCCAAAAATGGGCGAGGACTCAAAATAATTTAGGACTTGCTTACAGTGACAGAATCAAGTTCGATAGAGGAGAGAATATCGAACGGGCGATCGAATGTTATCAAGCTGCTTTACAAGTTCTCACCCGCGATGCTTTGCCCCAAAAATGGGCGATGACTCAAAATAATTTAGGACTTGCTTACAGTGACAGAATCAAGTTCGATAGAGGAGATAATATCGAACGGGCGATCGAATGTTATCAAGCTGCTTTACAAGTTTACACCCGCGATGCTTTGCCCCAAGATTGGGCGATGACTCAAAATAATTTAGGAAGTGCTTACAGTGACAGAATCAAGTTCGATAGAGGAGAGAATATCGAACGGGCGATCGAATGTTATCAAGCT
>NZ_JAEQCT010000185.1:5625-13052 GCF_020738205.1 Microcoleus sp. PH2017_24_DOB_U_A | reverse complement strand
TTATTCCTGTAGTTTTAGGACTGTGGACTAAAATTACTAACGTAGATGTCTAACATTGACTACTTTTGGGTAGCTTTGTCCAGGTTTTTACGAGCGGTTTCTTGTCCCCATTCGTAAGAAATATTAATGTCATGTGCTTGACAATTTATACAAAATCAGCTATATAAAATCTTCAATCTAAAATCTAAAAAATCTTCAATCTAAAATCTAAAATTTAAAATCTAAAATAAAATTCCCTCCCCCGCCCTTGGGCTAATAAAAATCTGATTTGTGGCGGGCTTTCCCAAATAGGTTAAGATCGCTGCAAACCGAGATTTATTTACCAAAGGGAGAGAGAGGGTGCGATCGGGAAGACAAGTTTTAAATTAAATCAAGTCCGCCCAGGTTGTCCGACTTCAAAGAGGCAGTTTAGCCTTTCCAGTCTTTCTCAGATTGTTCGAGCACGTAGGTTGCTACATCCTCGATTTGGTCTGGCTTCAAGCGGCCACCAAAAGCAGGCATAGCATTTTTGCCCTTAGTTACCTGAGTCGTAATAGCTTCGATAGAATTCATGCCATACTTCTCAAGAGCGCCTTTTTTCAAGGTTTTCATTGCCATAACGACGTTCCCGCCACCGATGTGACAAGCAGAACAGTTGTTGCTGAAGATTTTAGATCCTTTAACAGCATCTCCAGCCAGAGCAGGGCTGCCGAAGCCGAAAGTGAAAATTGTGAACGCTAACAAGGCGATCGATAAGAGTCTTTTCAACGCAGTTCTCCTCTAATGGACAGACAAAGGGTGATTCTTTAGTTATTTTACCTGTTTTAACAGGCGCGATCGCGACTACACGCACGATTGCTTTCTCCCGAGTAATTTACCACTTTTTGGCAGTGGCAGTTCAACTCTCAAAATTATCCACGCCCCAGCCTGGAGCTTTCTGAGCCGCCCGGATCACAAAAGCAGCCAAATTTTCAACCTCAGTCTGTGGCATCCAGCTTTCGGGTACTTGGCGGCACCAAAAAGTTTCCTCACTGCCGTCATAAGTCATCGGCTCTCTCAGATATGACACCAAACCATTGATGTTGCTGCGAGGAGGCGTTGCCCCCTGGAGATCTGCCAAAGACAGAGAGATCATCGGATCGGGCAAAGTTGCTCCTCCGACGTGGCAATTCATGCAATTTTGCTCGAACAAAACCTTGCCGACAGACAAATCCTGAGCTGAAAACAACCGAGTGTGTCCCTCCGTGTCCAATTCCAGTGGTACAGGTTCGCTAACTTTCAAATAGCGAGTTACATAAGAATCGCCAGCAGCCAAAACAGGTTGAGGAGCCAGCAGCAGGAGCGGCAAAATAATTAACATCCCCAACAGAAAGCAGAGAAAAACACCACGATGCATCATAAAGGCGTAGAAAAGTCAATAATCCACTAACATTTGCTCGTACAATCGAATTTTTTTTGTTGCGCTCTGACTTTCGTCAGTATCAACCAGTCCGCTAGCTCAAGTCAGCGAGTTCGACTGGGGAGAATCAATCAACTAGAAGTAAATTTGAGATTTCAGATTTTCGATAGAAAAACGGCGAGCCAGCAATCCTTGCCAAATCCCAGCCCCTCTCAATCCAAAATCCAAAATCTCAAATTTCAAACTAATTAACGAGCGCCTTTGCCACCAGCCCACTGGCGGGAGATAATTTTCGGCTGCAACAGAATGTGACCGGCAATCGCGTACAAATCTTCATCGGAGAGATTTCTCATCTCAGCGAAAATATCGGCACTCTTCATGCTCGGATGCAGTTCCGAAATTTCTTGAAACCCGTCATAAGTCGTGGGATTTTTCATATAGTCCACCAGCGACTCAATATTATTGCGGGGTGGGTTGGCCAAAGCTAGAGTTTCGGGACTCAAATTGAGGTTGGGGTCAGTTTTTGTCATGCCGGAAGCGTGACATTGAGCGCAAGTATTTTGGAACTGGCGTTTGCCTTGCTGGACTTGTTTGAGGCTCAGCACTACTGGAGTGCCCTTGTCATTTAAAGTTACAGTGCGAAGCTCAGCACTCAGTTCGACAGCCATCGCGCTGCTGACAAATAACTGAAATGTCAAGAATACAGCGGTCAGAGCAATGAAATATCTTTTAAGCATGGTTCTCCTTAAAAAAATCCGGCAAATTATTGAACGCTAAGAGAGTATAGCTGGCAAACAGATTTCTGTTCAAAATTCCTTTCTTTGGTGACAACTGGCGAAAGTTTGTGCAGCCATACCTTTAAAGGTAGAGGAATTTTGCGATCGATCTAATCTGCAATTCGTTTTGAGTCGCGCCTTTTTTCGAGAGCGGACATAATTGCCTTAACATCTTCCAAAGCCAAACGGGTTTGAGGGTGTTTGTAGGCAATTTCCAGCTCATCACACAAGCGGAGCACGTCTTCAACAGGGACGTTGAAGTCTTCTGCTATTTCTGCGATGGACAGGTCTGCAAAACCCATAATTTTCAGGTCGCTGACGGATCAGAATTGAGTTGACTGCTGTTGAATGAAAGCTGGACAATTTAACAAAGCGCTGTTAGCTGTCATAAAAAATATTCGGTAAGTGGGAAACTCAGAGTCTTTAGACCTGAGAGGAAAACGACGGGCGCGGTTTCAACCGCCTTGAATCCCCTTTCGGGGTTAGAGGGGTATGGTTGCCCCTCTGTGGCTTGTTAGACCTGCAACACTGTTTCAGTGACTTTAAAACTGTTTAATTGCAGATGACAGAGCGGAAAACTGGCGTCGCATTCTCCGGTGTCGTGACCTGAATAACGTCTCCTCGCGATCGAGGGGTCTGGTCAGAACAGCTTGTAATTTCTTACAAGCTCAGTGGCGTTGATTCCCTGAGTTCCTGACCTGATAGTTTGTTCTGAGATTTTGTGCGATCGCCAGCTAACTAATCACTAATTAACACTAAGCATTTTTGCTCAGCCAAGCTTCCCACTCCATCAACTTCCAACCAATATCATCCCATTGCCGCGTCTTTATTATCAATAGGACTTGGGCGCGCAGGACTAAAAACCCCGTATCTGCGTGCATTTCTCGCTACCAAACTTCATGTTTTTCGTAGAAACCACGGTTTTTGGGGAATTCCTCTGACATTTTCGTCTTTGGCGGACTCACCAACAGACGGGGCGATTTTCCATTTTTCGATTTGAGATTTACTCCACAGGTGTCTTATGGGGCTTGAACTTTGGTCGAAAATTTTGATCGGTTCGCCACAGGAGTCATCCGGCGCAGCAGCTTAGGGAGAAAGCTTGAAAGCGTGAGTCGGTGTCGCCACAGCGTGGTGGCTTTCGGTAGCATCGTGGGCGGGGAATTCCGAGTCTGCCAAGAAAGGCTGGGGCTGGTGGAGGCTGATGAGTCCAGCCAGAGTTTTCTTTAATTGAGTTCGGGGTACGATCAAGTCTACAAAACCGTGGGCGAAAGAGTATTCGGAAGTTTGATAATTTTCCGGCAGCTTTTCGCGCAGAGTTTGCTCGATTACCCGGCCGCCCGTAAAGGCTACAGTAGCTTTTGGCTCTGCAATTATAATGTCTCCTAACATGGCAAAACTGGCGGTGACGCCCCCGGTGGTCGGGTGGGTCAAAATTGGGATGTAAAGCAGTCTCGCTTCCCGGTGACGCTCTAGAGCCCCGGAAATTTTAGCCATTTGCATCAGGCTGAGCATTCCTTCCTGCATTCTCGCACCGCCGGAAGCGCAGACAATGAGTACGGGTAAGCGTTCCCGCGTGGCGTGTTCGATGAGGCGAGTCAGTTTTTCTCCGACAACTGAGCCCATGCTGCCGCCGATGAACTGAAATTCCATGACTCCGAGGGCAACGGGCAAATTTTCGATTTTGCCGATGCCTGTTTCTACTGCGTCTAGGTGGCCTGTTTTTTCTTGAAATTCTCGCAGTCGATCGCTATACTTTTTGCGATCGCGAAATTTCAGCGGATCGGTGGCGTGCAGACCTCCGTTAAGGGGCACCCAGGTATTGGGGTCGATCAACTGCTCGATGCGATCGTCACTGTAAACTCTGATATGATGCCCGCATTCCAAGCAAACCATTTGATTTGCTCGCAGGTCTTTGGTATAGCTAAGGGCATCGCAAGCTGTGCATTTATTCCAAAGTCCGTCCGCAATTTCTCGTTCCGGCCGTTCTTGGGAATTCGGTACTGATTTTCGTCGATTTGCAAACCAATCAAATAGAGACATTAAAACTTAGGAATTGGTAATTGGTAGTTGGTAATTGGGAATTGGTAATTGGGAATTGGGAATTGGTAATTGGTAATTGGGAATTGCCATTTGTCATAATATCAAGTCCGCACTACAGAGGAATTATACTATAGACTGCCCGATCGCGCTGAACTACGAATGTCTCGCGTTCCCCCTGCTGGACGCTCGCGCTGTACTCTGAAGGTTATTATTCCGATGCTCGTCTCAAAGATATCAATTATCTACTATTGACTATTGACTAATGACTAATGACTAATGACTAATAACTAATCACTCTTATTCTGGCTCATCTTCAACAGGACTGATGAGCAGCGACGCAGTGCGCTGGTGTTGGGGAAGAACTTGCAAAGCTGTAGCACTTCCAGCCCCAAAATAAGATGCTATACCCAAGTCTACAATTCGAGCCGGGATTTGATGAGCCGCCAGGAGCTGCTGCATTAATTCGGCTTCCCAACGAAAGCTAGTGGTTTTGAGTGTAATCCAAGACACGGGATAATTTTACCAATTTGTCAACTACCCATCATCAAGCGGGGTACCGCTATGATGTGGGCTTGTATCTGAACTCCACCGCAATTCCGAAAACCTAGATAGAATCTCAGCTTTAGTTTCACTGCCCGATACATTAGGGGATGCTGACAAGCTCCCCGTACTCATCCAGTCTTGCCGGACAAGCAACGCTCTCATTGCAATGTTTCGTGCACCAACCAAATCAGCGTGTAACTCGTGACCACAGCATTCACAGCGAAACAATAGCCCTTTGTTAGGTCTATTAGCATCCGAAGTATGTCCACATTTAGGACAACTCTTCGATGTATAATTTGCCGGAACTTTAGTTGCTAACGAACCATTTAGATGGGCTTTGTAGTCAATATAGCCGTGCAATTCGGCAAAGGACCATTTCGCCTTATTTCTATTAGATCTACGCTGCTTCTTGCTAGTCTTTTTCCCGGATTTAGACTTAGTTCTATCCCTAATTCCGGTCAAGTTTTCTAGTCCAATCAGGCTGTTAGGCTTGGCAATTTCCTTGCTAATTTGGTGGTTCACGTCAGCGATAAACCGTCTTTCTCTTCCTGACAAAGCGATTAGTCTGCGCTTGGCCGAACGAGTGCCTTTACGCTGAAGAGTTGGTCTGGCTTTGTGATAACGGTTGGCTTTGTGTCTCGGGTCTTTTCCTGAGTAGAATTTCGACTTGTTTTGTAAGTCTGTTTCTACTGCTAAGTAGCGCATACCCACATCAACACCAGAAACTCTGGTTATTTTTAGTGGGTTAATTTCAGGTACTTCTACTTCAATACTTACCATTAAGTAGTAAGTCTTAGAAGAACGCTGATAGACGATTTTGGCTGCCCCAATCTTGGCACCATTGGCAATCAAATCTAGATGCTTGTTGTAGCCATCATACGGGACTACTATTCTACCTTGCAGCGTGATAATACTCACTTGCTGTTCGGCTTTAAAAGAGTAGTCCCGCTGATAATTTAAGGTACAGGTTCGAGAAATGTATTTAGGGGGTTTGTCCAACCCTTTGTACCGTCTCTTGGTATAACCTTTGGCAATAGCATCGTTAGATTGTTTTACCTTAGTCCAAAGAGTTTTGTAGGTTCCAGACACTTGTCTGGGTACGTTGCAAGCCATCTGAGCACCGAGTCCAAAACGAACTCGCAACTCGTTGTAGACGGCTTTTTGCAACTTCAGACCGTTACTGGTTTTACCCGTATCAAAAGCGACTTGTGAAGTATAGTTCAAAGCATCTCGGTAGGCTAAAGCAATCTGAGACACCAAAGCTTTTTGCTCGGCATTCAGGTTGAGTTTTAACTTGGCGGTGATTATTTGAGGCATTACTTTCACTAACTCTGAAAATATTGTATCTCGTGAATACGGCAAAAGCAAGTGGTGTGGCAGAAATAATTTGTACAGCGAGTCGACCGCCCCGAACCCTCCGATTTCTAAAGCTACCGATTTGGTTTGGGGCGGATCTCTTCACTCACGCGCATTCCTCCCGACGCTCACCTGGAAGTAGAGCGCGGGACTCCTGCTGATTTAGTTGAACTGATATTATGTTCGATCGCGCTCCCTAACCGTAGATCGCAAACCCTAATTCGGGAAAAAGAACTGCAAGTAAATAGATAAGATCGGTTCGCCCCAGAGAGCTGTAATGGCTGCACCGAGAGCCAGAAACGGGCCGAAGGGCATGGGTTGACGACGATCGAGCAATCCGATCGCGATCGCCCCACCACCAACCAAAGCCCCGGCTAAACAAGCGATAAATGTCGCTAGCAGCAAGAGTTTCCAGCCCAGCCAAGCTCCCATCAAGGCTGCTAATTTGGTATCGCCGCCACCCATAGCAGTCTGCCCGAAGCCGATCGATCCTGCAAGTCCGATCGCGTCAAACAGCCACAATCCGACAACTGCTCCCAAAATTCCGTCTAGTACCAGATAGTGCACGGAGTCGATCGGGCTAAATGTCGGCCACCAACCCTTGGCGATTTGGAAAACCAATCCGAGTATCAAACCCGATCGAGTCAAAGAATTAGGCAAAGTCATTGTATCGCAGTCTATCAAAGACAAAGCCAACAGCCAGCTAAACAAAGTCCAAAACCCCAGCGTTTGGACGCTTACCCCAAACCGCCAATAGATCAGCAAAAACAGCAAACCCATAGCTGCTTCCACCAGGGGATAGCGGGCAGAAATCCGACTGCGGCAGTGATTGCAGCGTCCCCGCAGCCACAGCCAACCGAACACGGGTATATTTTCGTAAGTTCTGAGTTGATTTAAACATTTGGGACAGCGAGAAGGAGGATGTATCACCGACAAACCCGCAGGCAACCGATAGATTACCACATTGAGAAAGCTGCCGATCGCTGAGCCGATGACAAAGACGATCGCGGTGACAAGGGTATTAAAGATTATTTCCATTAAGTTGTCTGTTGACTGTTGAATGTCGGGATTTATTAGTTGTTATTTGTTAGATTGTGTCTTGTAAATTACTAATCATCTTTGTAGTAACTAATCCAAATTCTCTGATTTTGATGCGGACTAAAGTCCTCACTACGAACCTGATTTTTCCAATTGTGCGATGTGTTATTATTTTAAGCTGTTACCAATCACTAATCACCAATTACCAATTACCAATTACCAATTACCAATTACCAATTACCAATTACCAATTACCAATTACCAATTACCAATTACCAATTACCAATTACCAATTA
>NZ_JAEQCT010000185.1:0-5610 GCF_020738205.1 Microcoleus sp. PH2017_24_DOB_U_A | reverse complement strand
ATTACCAATTACCAATTACCAATTACCAATTACCAATTACCAATTACCAATTACCAATTACCAATTACCAATTACCAATTACCAATTACCAATTACCAACTGCCTAATACATTTGAGATTCAATTTCGTCAAAAGTAACAAAACGTTCACCGGGCAACAAAACGGGATGCGAAGCAAAAATTAGCTGACCTCGATCGCTTCCTTGACTGACAACTACACCGGCAGGACGCTGCATCTGCTCGGAATGCACTTTCAAATACATACCATAGGCCGATCGAGCAACTCGGATCAAATCGGGAGCGATCAAGCTGTGACTTTGGGAAATTTCTATCCGGTGTTCTGAGTTGGGCTGGTATCGGGTCACGGGAAACTTATGATAATGGTATAGGTCTAGCTATTGGTTTTGGCTTGAGATCGATCGAACTTACCTTATTTTTTAAGAATAGACTAGGTGGAAATTAATACATTAACTTACAATCCTCCCTTGGCTGCGATCGAACTGCGACTGCGAGCTCTCCTTTCGTCTGAACTCTACGCTGGTGCGTGGGTAGATCCATCGCCGGCGACGTTAATGGGGGTTTTCGAGCACCTGCGGAGTCTCCGCTACATCCTCCACGACTACGTGCCCAGGCCCGTGTCCGAATCTCCGGCCAACCCTGGGGAGGTTCGCTACCAATGGCAAACAGGCACTTTGCTATTCACAGATTTAGCTGGGTTTACGTCGCTGTTGGAAGCAAACACAGCCCAGGGGCGCAAGGGCGCTGAAACGCTGTTGGGGGTGATTAACGACTATTTTGCCTCAATGATTGAAATCGTCAGCAAGTCGGGGGGGGATTTGCTGGAGTTTACAGGAGATGCGCTGCTGGTGCAGTTTCTGGGAGGGATTGACCAAGAGGAGGATACAGCTAGGGCGGTGCGGGCGGGTTTGCGGATGCAGCGGGCGATGGCTAAATTTGCCAATATCGAAACGGCACGGGGTGTTTTGTCTTTGAGGATGCGGGTGGGTATCCATTGCGGTCGCTATATTAGTGCTGATATCGGTACACCGCTGCGGATGGCTCACGTACTGCTGGGGCATTCAGTCCAGCAAGCCAAGCAGGCTGAGGGTTCTGGGACTGTGGGGCGGGTGTGTTTGACTGAAACTGCTAGTTCGTCTTTGGGGGAGCAATTTCGTTTTGAATCGTGGAAGCCCGGTTATTTGTTGGTGGCAGATGATTTCACGGACGATCTACTCGGAGAGTACGATATTACTTTGACTGGGCGGCGGATGCCAAGTTCGATATTGCTCGATCGCACGGTATCGGGTTTGGTGAGCGAAATTGAGGAAGCTGTGAAGCGGGTTGAACCCCTTGCTAGTTATATTCCCAAAACCATCTTGAGACTGCTGGTTGAAAATGCCGACAGGCGGAAAATCCCGCCGGATTTTCCCGAACCGACGGTGATGTTTGTCAACTTGATCGGTTTACCGGAGTTGGTGGACAAAGCAACGCCAGCGGAGGAAGCTAATCTGGTATTGGGCTGTTCTCGCGTGTTTGCGCTAATTGATGCTGTGGTGTCCGCGAAAGGGGGCGTCTTGCAAAAAGTAACGGCGCATTTAGACGGTTCGGATATATTGATTTATTTTGGTGTACCGGACGTTCATACCGACGATCCACGTCGCGCGGCGAGTGCGGCGATCGCAATTCGGGATCTAATTGCCAGTTTACCTCCGATCGTTATCGGCGGTGAAAATGTGAAAGTAAGCTGTCAAATTGGGCTGTCTCGGGGCCCTGTGTTTGCTGCTGAGGTTGGGGAACCGCGAGGGCGCAGGGAGTTTAATATCCTCGGCGATACGGTGAATACGGCTGCTAGGCTGATGAGCAAGGCGGGGGAAAATGAAATTTTGATTGGCGAAAGGGTGTTTGAGTCGATCGGGCTAAACTTCGATTGCGAGGCTTTGGGAGCTGTTTCTTTGAAGGGCAAATCTGCTCTGACTCCGGCTTTTGTGCTGCACGGTTCAAAGGTGGAGAGGGGAAAAGGCAGCGTTTAAATAAATTTTAAGACCTAGGCAAGTGGTATTATTGGCTACTCGCACAGACTAAACTCCGATCGATATTTCACCGTTCCGCTGCAATCCTGCAAAGCACCTCTTTCTAACTCCAACACCATAAAAGCTTCATCAGGTACATCATATTCGCATCGCAACATCTTGCTACTAGCAGGAACGAACCCGAAACGCGAATAGAAATCAGGAGATCCCAGCACAACCACTGCCTGAAAGTGCGATCGGGCGCACTGTTTTAAACCCTCGCGGATCAGCAGCGATCCGATACCTTGCCGCTGATAGTTTGGTAAAACTGCGACTGGCGCCAACCCCAGAATTGACAAAGTGCTAGAACATTCTCCTGCGATGACAACCGGACTGAAGAAAATGTGTCCGACTACTCGATCCGATTGTACCGCAACCAAGGAAAATGTAGATGCAATTCCCCGCAGGCGATCGACTAAGTTTGCCTCATTTTCTCGCCCGAATGCCACAATATTGACATTGCGAACAGTTGCTAAATCTTCTGGCTTTTCAGTACGGATATCCATAGCTAATACCAAGAATGAGAAATCAATGCAACGGGTGCATCTCAGTTTTGCATTTAATAGTGCTGTCCCCGCTCACGTATTATACGATACGCGAGTGGGGACGCTCGCACTATAAGAAAAAAATGCTTTTTATAAAAATGAGATGCTCCCAATGCAACGATATTGGTAGGGTGTGGATTCCTCGATAGTATCCAAAAACCGGCGAACAATCTATCGAGCGACGCACCAACGATATTGGTAGGGTGTGTCGTCCTCGATAGTATCCAAAAAGAGGCAAAAAATCTATCGAGCGACGCACCATAGACAATATTTTATAAAACAAACTCAACATCAATTATTGTAGCAAGGATGTTTTAAATTGGTATAATTCCTGTGAAAGCTACACTCGAATATAGCTTTGCATTCCCTCTGCCGGCAAAACAATCAACCGCTGATTTCTCAAGTCCGGTTCTAAACCCAAATCTTCGAGGGGAATTAAGCCTAGTAAAGGTTCTTCTCCTGCGGGAATTTCTACACAATCATATCTGCCTTCTCTGCCAGCCACAGCAATACTGACATCTTTGAACAGACGAAATTGTCTGGCTCCTATTGCTGTATTTCCTTGGATTTCACCAACTAGGGTTAAACCTAACTGACTGATAATATCTGCTGGCAAACAGAGTCGAGTTGCTCCTGTATCGACTAAGACGTTATCGATGGTGATAGAGCGTATTTGCTCTGGGGGGATGAACCCTCTTTCTCCCAGGATTTCATCAATGTGATTGGTCACGGTTATTGTTGCGGTAACTCTGCCCATTTTTTTATCCTTTTGTTTTGCTATAGAATGTTTTCGTTGATTTTTGATAGAAAAATATACAACCTAGGGTGCATATTCTATATTTTAACAATATTTGTAATTGAGCGCAATATTTTTATTCATTCCTATTTTTTTTACTAATAAATCTTGCACGTTAATAGCAAAAATGCTCTCTAAATATTAAGTTGCGAAGCTTCTTCCATTGTTGTTTAGAAACATCTGCGCGAGTTTTGTCACCCGATGGATCGCGGATAGTCCAAATTGTATCTGCAACGCGATCCTCTTCGAGGGCTCCGCTAACAAGCGATCGCCCGTGAGAACGATAGTCGAAGTCCCAGAAAGCATCACCGGCGCAATCTCCTGGTGTAGCAATCATTTCGCGATCGACTGTACGGCGAATCGCATTCCATTCGCGGATGTAGATAGGAGAATCGTCCGATCGCAATTTGCGATCGCCTAATTGAGGATTAACCTTGTAGAAAAACCAATCCGTAAGATTATCCACGGCTTGAGTTCGTGATTCTAAATCCCGCGCTGTAGCACAGTCTAGATTTGGGCCGAGAAACATGGCAAAAGTTAACATACACACTGCGGAAAACTTCGAGATTGACTCGATCGATCGCGATTTAATTAGCATAGTGATGCGCTCCAGTCTTATAGTCCACAATTAGAAAGAAACATCTCGCGTCGAATTGCTGACCATTCGCCGATGCCAATTTTATCGCTTTTGGGGATTTGCTGTCCAGTCCGTTGAGGATGGCGGCTGTAAAAAATTGTATCTGCAAGGCGATCGTAAGTCTGTTCGTAAGTTTCGCCGTTAATTGTGGTGAATTCCCATCCTGTCTCTCCTGGGGCGGGCCTAAAGCAGACTTCTTGTACCGACTTGACTCGCGGATCGATCGCCTCGCGTAATTTTTGCCATTGATTGCTATATTCGCGATCGTCCGTTTGGAGTTTGCGATTGTTTAGTTGAGGATTTACCCTGTAGAATAGGAAGTCTGTCAATCGATCGACGGCTTGTTCTCGCGATTCGGCTTTGGCTGGATGGGGGCCCAGGAGGAGAAGGGCGATCGCAAAAACACAAACCATTAATAATCTGGAGAGGGGTTTAATTGACAGCGACTTGACTAACATAGCAATTTGGCATTAATTCCTACTGATATCTCCACCATCTTAACCTGCACTTACGCAAGAGTCCAGAAAGCAGATTTTCATCAGAATACTTCGTTACAGTCCGTAAGTAGATGAGTGGGAAAATACATAAGTATGTCATTGCGAGCTCTTAGCGAAGCAATCGCAATCGCTATGATATCATTCCGATACTACCGGAAGTGATACAATTTTCTGTTATTCCTGAAGTTCTGCTAATAACTGTTCCCCGAAAGGATGTTCTTGCAATTTCTCATATGTCAAATCTCCTTTGCTAATGCCTTCCCGACACAATCCAACATAATTTTTCCAACACATGAGAACTTTAGGATGATTTTCTGGCAATTTGGTGCGAATAATTTCCGCTGCATCAAAATACAGCCATTCCGCTTCCGAGTACCTTCCTTGGGATTTATAAAGTTCGGCTAAATTGTTGAGATCAATGGCTAAACTAGGGTGGTCTTCAGGGAGTGATAGTCGGTATATTTCTAAGGCTTGTACATATAGAGGTTCCGCTTCCGAGTACCTTTCTTGAGATTTATAAAGTAAAGCTAAATTATTGAGGCGTGTGGCTAAACTAGGATGGTCTTCTCCAAGCACTCGCCTGTCTATTTCTACTGCTTGTAAGTACAACGGTTCAGCTTCAGAGAACCTACCTTGAGAACGATACAGTACGGCCAAGTTATTGAGAGAAATAGCCAAACTAAAATGGTATTTTTGGAGCGATCGTTTGTCTATTTCTAATACTTGCAAATATATAGCGGTTCTCACAAAGATGAGGTACGTTGTTGGGCTTGGGCCCTCTTAGTTTAAGGGTTATATAAGCTGTCAGTCATACCTCATCTTTTTGAGAAAGGCTATAGTATTTCCGCTTCAGAATATCTTCCTTGAAATTCATAAGATATCGCTAAATTTGTGAGGCTATTACCTAAACTGGGACATTACTCACAAGTTAAGCTAAAAGCACTGTTGTCAATGAGTAATCTTACTCATTTTTTTACCGAGATACCAATTAAAATATGACTCCATTTGTTCCTTTATTATTGAAAAAAAATTGTTCGGGACTTCTTTGAGTTCCAGGGAAAGGAGAA
>NZ_JAEQCT010000056.1:0-65899 GCF_020738205.1 Microcoleus sp. PH2017_24_DOB_U_A | reverse complement strand
TTTGAGGGACGGCTCCTTTGCTCTCTCTATCAATAGTGAGAGTATTGCTATCGCGTATGCCCTGTTTGTCCAGGGTTGTGCAGCGTAACACCGTCAGCACCACACACCACAAAAACCAACTTTCCCCTAAAATCAAAACAGTCTACCCGCAACCAACAAAGCGCTACCTGTGGCAAACTCAACTGAACCCAACAATCCAGAGATAACGAGTCAGCTTGCGCGATCGCCTCTGTACGAACTATCATTGCAGCTCAAAGGTCGAATGGTGCCCTTTTCCGGGTGGGAGATGGCCGTGCAGTACGCAGGTATCACCAGCGAACACCAAGCAGTACGCCAGCAAGCAGGAATGTTCGACATTTCCCACATGGGAAAATTCTGTTTGAGAGGGAAACAGGTAATAGAAAAATTTCAACCCTTAGTACCGTCAGACTTAAGTCGGTTGCAACCAGGACAAGCTCAATATACAGTCTTATTAAATGACAAAGGCTGCATCCTAGACGACATTATTTTCTACTGCCAAGAACCCGATGGAACCACGGGCGAAGAACGTGCAGCAATCATTGTCAATGCCGCCACTCGCATCACAGACAAAGCCTGGATTCTCACCCACTTAGACTTAAGCGAACTTATTTTTACCGACATCTCGGAAGACCAAGTTTTAATTGCAATTCAAGGCCCGGAAGCTGTTAACTGTCTCCAGCCTTTTGTCGAAGATAACCTCGCACCAATTAAAGCTTTCGGACACTTAGAAACTAAGTTGTTGGGACAGCCGAGTTTTATCGCCAGAACAGGTTATACTGGCGAAGATGGATTTGAAATCATGGTGGATACAGAAACCGGAAAACAAGTCTGGCAAAAATTCCTAGATGCTGGCGTTGTTCCCTGCGGTTTGGGTGCGAGAGATACTTTGCGTTTAGAAGCAGCAATGGCACTTTACGGTCAAGATATCGATGACAATACTACACCTTTAGAGGCTGGATTGGGTTGGGTAGTTCACCTCGATAGCAAAGGCGATTTTATTGGGCGCGAGGTTTTGGAACAGCAGAAAGCTACGGGAGTATCGAAGCGGTTGGTAGGTTTGGAAATGCAGGGGCGGCACATTGCGCGTCATGGCTATCCGATAATAGTTGCAGGGGAAAAAGTAGGAGAAATTACTAGCGGTACATTATCGCCTACTTTGAATCGGGCGGTAGCCCTCGCGGTTGTTCCGGCAAAATTAGGTAAAATTGGCCAGCAGTTAGAAGTTGAGATTCGCGGGAAAAATTACCCGGCTACGGTGGTGAAAAAGCCATTTTATCGATCGCCAAATCGCCCAAATTAAATAACGTTCGATCGGGTGAATGTCAAAGTCAAAAAATAGACTCAACCCGATGGTTTTAAGTGCTTCGAGGGCGAAATTGGATGCTTCGGTGGTTGATTTGATTTGTTTGACACACTCAAGTGCGATCGAGGATTACAAAAAAGGTTGAATTCTATGTCACAAGCCGAAAAAAATGAGGTTGAGTTAGTTTCTGCCGTGGGTATCGATTATAGCAAATTGCGAGATTTAGTGGCAGCTAACAAGTGGGAAGAAGCCGATCGAGAAACCCTGAGAGTGATGTTGAAGGTGGCGGGTACGAAACAAGAATGGCTGGATACAGAAAGTATTGAAAAATTCCCCTGCGAGGACTTGCGTACCATTGACCAACTTTGGGTAAAATATTCTAAAGGTCACTTCGGCTTTAGCGTGCAGAAGCTTATTTATCAAAGTCTGGGGGGAACCAGTGGATATAATAGCGAAGTTTGGGGCAGGTTTGGCGATCGTGTGGGTTGGAGACAAAAGAATCAATGGGTCTACTACGAAGACATCACTTTTTCAGAGAAAGCACCTGAAGCTCAGCTTCCAGTTTTAGATTGTTGGAATATTTGGGGGATTTGTTGGTGGTTTGATGGAGAGAGGGGAAGGGAGTGGGTGTCTATTCTCTCGCGTCGAGACTTGTAGAGTTTAGCATTTAGGCATTTCAGGGTAATTGGGAATTGGGAATTGGTAAATTCATCGCAAGAAATATTTTTCCACTCTCCCCTCTCCCCCTCTCCCCCTCTCCGAATTCTCTCCCTCTCCTCTTTGTTCGAGTGCCGATTTGCGGGCGTTGGTCTAAAATCAATACAGTCGTCCTCTGCTGCCTTGCTTTCGGCAAGATTTAAGCATACTTACCCTGCAACCTCATAATAATCCTTGTGCCTAACGCTTCCCAGAACCGCCAAGAGCTGGATCTGAAGACCATATTTCCATTTGAGCTAGATAACTTTCAGAGAGACGCGATCGCCGCCCTCGATGCAGGTAAATCCGTTGTCGTGTGTGCTCCCACGGGCTCAGGGAAAACTTTAATCGGCGAATACGCCATCCATCAAGCACTCTCAAGAGGGCGGCGCGTCTTCTACACCACTCCCCTCAAAGCTCTTTCCAACCAAAAGCTGCGCGACTTTCGCAATCAATTTGGAGATGAGATGGTAGGTTTGCTGACGGGCGACATCTCCTTCAATCGAGATGCGCCGATTTTGGTGATGACTACCGAAATATTTCGGAATATGCTCTACGGTACGCCGATCGGCGCTGTCGGTGCTTCTCTCACCGGAGTCGAAACCGTGGTGCTCGACGAGTGTCACTACATGAACGATCGCCAGCGGGGTACAGTCTGGGAAGAATCAATCATCTATTGTTCCAGCGAAATTCAACTCCTCGCCCTCTCAGCAACCGTTGCTAATAGCGACCAACTTACAGACTGGATTAACAAAGTCCACGGGCCCACAGAGCTTGTCTACTCAGACTTTCGGCCAGTGCCGCTACAATTCCACTTCGCCAATCAAAAAGGGATATTTCCCCTGCTAGACGAAACCGGCAAAAGAGCTAATCCGCGATTAGTCCCCAAAAAGAAGCAGCAAAAATCAGAAAGAGGTAGCATTCCGACTCCCAGTTTGACCGATGTTTTGTCTCGGTTGGACGATCGCGATATGCTACCAGCAATTTACTTCATCTTCAGCCGTCGCGGGTGCGACCAAGCAGTAGCAGAAGTAGGCAATTTCTCCCTAGTTAACGCAGCCGAAACAGCCGAACTCAAACGCATTATTGACGATTTTTTACAGCGCAACCCAGAAGCAGAACGTTTCGGTCAAAAAGAAGCACTTTTAAAAGGCATCGCCGCCCACCACGCAGGCATTTTGCCCGCCTGGAAAGGTTTAGTAGAAGAACTTTTTGGCAGAGGTTTGATTAAAGTCGTATTTGCCACCGAAACCCTCGCAGCCGGGATCAATATGCCCGCCCGCACCACCGTCATTTCCACCCTGTCCAAACGCACCGACAAGGGACACCGACTGCTAAACGCTTCAGAATTCCTACAAATGGCCGGTCGGGCAGGTCGCCGGGGCATGGATGAGCTGGGGCACGTGGTCGCAGTTCAGACCCGCTTTGAAGGCGCAAAGGAAGCCTCCTATTTGGCAACAGCCAAAGCCGACCCCCTTGCCAGTCAGTTTACGCCCAGCTACGGCATGGTGCTGAATTTGCTGCAAACTCACACGCTTGAGGAAGCTCAAGAGTTGGTAGAACGCAGTTTTGGTCAATACCTTTCTACCTTGTACTTGCAGCCGCAGCAATCAGAATTAGATCGGTTGCAAACAGAATTAGCGGTGCTCGAAGAGTCCCTAGCCGCCGGAGGTAATGTCTCTACCCTGGAAAAACAACTCGCCCATTACGAAAAATTACAGGGAAGGCTCAAAGAAGACAAACGTTTGCTGAAAACTCTATTGCAGCAAGCAGAAGAAACGCGAATTAAGGAGATGTCCGTAGCTGTAGCTTTTGCAGTGCTAGGCACGGTTCTGAGTCTGAAGGGCAAACACGTCCCGACAGCCAAACGATCGCACACAACCCCAGTCCCCGCCGTACTGGTTGCCAAAATCCCAGGTTCCGGCCAAGCACCTAATTTGGTATGTTTGGGCAAAGACAACCGCTGGTATATCGTCGCGATTAGCGATGTCGCCACCCTCCACGCCCAACTGCCCCGCTTGAGTGTCGCAGATGGCTTAAACCCGCCTCCGGAATTGACCCTGAGACTCGGCCAGTGTCGCTTGGGAAGTGAAGAAACTGTGGCAATTGCTCAATCGATCCCAGAATTGCCCGCACCGGAACCGAGCCCAGAGGCGATCGAGCAACAGCAGAAAATCGTCGCCCTCGAAGATAAACTAGAAATTCACCCTGTTCTCGAATGGGGCAATCCCGGTACTTTGCTCAAGCGCCAGCGCCGCCGCGAAGAATTGAAAAAAGAAATCCGCAAAGCCGAACAAGACTTAGAAAAGCAGCGAGCTCGCTACTGGGAGCAATTTCTCAACTTAATTGACATCTTGCTAAATTTCGGATGTTTGGAAAGAGTAATTTCGGCAGATGGGAACCGAGATGACTCCTCCGACAGGTTAGTGCCGACAATCTTGGGCCAAGCCTGCGCCGCCATTCGCGGTGATAATGAACTGTGGCTGGGTTTGTCTCTGATGTCTGCTGAGTTTGACGAACTCGACCCCCACCACCTCGCTGCTGCTTGCGCGGCCTTGGTTACAGAAGTTTCTCGGCCTGACAGTTGGACTCATTACTCGCTGTCGCCGGAAGTTTTGGCGCCTTTGGACAATCTGCAAAAAGGCCTGCGCCGCCGGTTGTTTCAAGTGCAGTACCGCCACGAAGCTGCGATCCCGATTTGGCTGGAACGGGATATCGTGACTTTGGTGGAACAGTGGGCTCTGGGCGTGGAATGGCTGGAACTGATTAGTCACACGAGTTTGGATGAAGGGGATGTGGTGCGGATTTTGCGCCGGACTTTGGATTTCTTGTCTCAGATTCCTCATGTTCCTCACGTGTCGGATTCTTTGCGGAAAAATGCTTGTCGGGCGATGCAGTTGATCGATCGATTCCCGGTAAATGAAGCGGCAACTCAGTAAGGATCGCGAATTAAATAATTTACACATATTTGTGGGATGGGCGTCCCGCCCGTCCCACAAGAACAATAAAAATTGTAAGTTATTTAATTCTCATTCCTAAGGTTCGATCGTTCGGGAGCATCTCAGTTTTGCATTTATTATAGTGCGAGCGTCCCCGCTCGCGTATTGTACAATACGCGAGCGGGGACGCTCGCACTCAAAGAAAAAATGCTTTTTACAAAAATGAGATGCTCCCGATCGTTCGGAATGCGAGTCCTTCATAAATGCGGACTAACGTCCTCACTACCAACCTTTTTTATGGCGATCGTTCGATCGCACCCGAGATCGGTTCGCTCGAATTCGATCCCATTGCAGGCGGGCGATCGCATATTTTCCTGATTTAGGTTGCAGAACGAGATAAAAAATTGTATGGTGCGGATTAATTGCTCGAAATTTTTATTTAAATTTTCCTAAGTGGTGTGGTGGGTAATTCTCGTGTCAATGCAACAAATCAAAAAGCCCAATCGAAATCAAAAAATTCGCTTTTTCACCTTCTTGCAAAGAGTCTTAATTGGAACTCTAGCGAGTACATTACTCAATCTCTCCATCCTATTTCCCTCTCCCAGTTTTGCGGAAGTAGTTCTGGGAGTTGTTCGCAGTTCCGAGAATTCCCCCGACTGGGTGAAGATTACCACGCGCCTCTGGGAAAGCGGCATTGCTTACAAACCAATCAATCTCGAAGATATTAAAAATTTGGCAGATTTAGCAGGCGTTAATGTGCTGTTTTTGCCCAATATTGAAACTTTGAGTCCGGCACAAATTAAAGTTTTAGAAGCTTGGACAAAACAGGGCGGCCGCTTGATTGCTTCGGGCCCAGTCGGCCGCAGTTCCCCAGCCTTGGTACGTCAATCTTTACGATCGCTCCTCGGGGCCTATTGGGCTTTTCCGTTGACTCAGCGGGGGGCGGTGCAACCGCGCACCCGCTGCCGCGATCTCGCTTGTACCAGTTCAAGCAACTGGGTTCCCCCAGAACAAAAAAATGCCTCTGTTCAAGGCGGCGTCTTGATTCCCGCCGACGCGAACAGTCAAACCATCGCTACCTGGAAAGATAGTTCCGGTTCCTCCGCTGCGATCGCCACCGATCGCGCTACCTATCTCGGCTGGCGCTGGGGTAGCGACGGTTCCCCAAATATAGACACGGCTTGGCTGCGGGCCTCGATCGCCCGCTGGGGAGGAACTGTGGGTAGGCCTGTCGAGCCGCCAACAGCAGCCGCACCACCGCTGCCAAATCCCCCCTCCAGGGTCACGAGAAATACCCCCAGTTCGCCGCGCAATACTCCGCTGAGCCGACTTTCTCCTTCTCCCCCCCTTCCAGATCCCGTACCTGCAACTTTTACAGACCCTTCGGATCAGTCGGCGCCGGCGGGTTTGGACGTGCAGATAAATTCCAATAAGCCGATCGTCAGCATTGAAGCCTACTTGATGCGCCAAGAACTCACCAACCTCCTCGGCAGGTTTGAAAGCGCCCTGACAGCAGCTAATTCAGGCAATACCGCCGTCAATCTCGATGCTGCTATCCCCCCTCAATTGGTGGCGTCAAGCAACAGTGTCGGTGGGCCGCAGGCGAGTCGCCCGTTGGTTTTACCAGCAGCAACCACAGGGGCGATCGCCAAGGCCCGTCAGGTTTTGCAAAATTTTGACCAACTCCTGCAAGAGCAAAAATACGCTGAGATCAGGCAGCAGTGGGTGCAAGCGCGCCAGTTGCTCTGGCAAAATTACCCCCAGGAAGGGCAGCGCATTGGGGCGGAAATTCGCGCCGTTTGGCTCGATCGCGGTACGATCGTCGCAGCGCGATCGGAACAGGGTTTGGCCGCTGTGTTCGATCGACTTGCCGCCGCCGGGATCAATACCGTTTTCTTTGAAACTTTAAATGCCGGATATCCGATTTATCCCAGTCAAGTTGCACCGCAACAAAACCCCCTCACAGTTGGCTGGGATCCTCTGGAATCTGCGGTTAAATTAGCCCACGAGCGAGGCATAGAACTGCACGCTTGGATTTGGACTTTTGCCACGGGCAATAAACGCCACAATACTTTAATTGGCAAACCTGGTTCTTATCCAGGCCCGGTACTTTCGGCCTATCCAAATTGGGCAAATATTGACAATAAAGGACGCACGCAAAACCCTAACGATGGTAAATTTTATCTCGATCCTGCAAACCCGGAAGCGCGGAATTATTTACTAAGAATTATCAGCGAAATTACCAGCAAATACAAAGTAGATGGTGTGCAATTAGACTACATTCGCTATCCTTTTCAAGATGACAATGCAGGTTTTGTCTACGGCTACGGTGCAGCAGCAAGGCAGCAATTTAAACAGTTAACTGGTACCGATCCGGTGAATATTTCGCCGAGTTCTGGCAATTTGTGGCGGCAGTGGGTTGAGTTTAAAACCAATCAAATTAATAGTTTTGTAGCTGAAGTATCTCAGCTTTTGCGGTCGAATTATCCTCGCACTATTCTGTCAGTTGCGGTGTTTCCCCACCCCGAAAGTCAGCGGATTTACAAAATTCAGCAAAATTGGGAAGTTTGGGCCCGTCAGGGGATTGTAGACTTGATTGTGCCGATGACTTATGCTTTGGATACGAACCGACTTCAACGCATTACCGAACCGCTAGCAAAGGAACAAATGCTCGGTTCAGCTTTAATTTCTCCCTCGGTTAAGTTGTTGACACTCCCGGAAGTTGTGGCGATCGACCAAATTCAAGCTTTGCGCGATTTGCCGACTGGGGGCTATGCTATTTTTGCGGTGGAAAGTATCAGCAGCGGGATGCAGAGCTTTTTTAACCGGACTCAAGGTGTCAGAGTGCGATCGTCTACGAGGGCTTCGCTAACGACTTCTGCTTCCGAACCAATTCCTTACCGCCAGCCCTTTGCAGCAGCAGCTTCGCGCTATACTGCTCTCAAGCAGGAATGGAGTTTTTTGTTGGCTAACAATCAGTTGCGGGTGTCGGAATCTGAATTGAAAGTTCTCAAAAGTCGATCGGAGGAATTGGGTGTTGCCTTGAGCAGATTGGCTGCAAGTCCTTCTGCCGAAAGCTTAACAACTGCTAAAAGATTGTTGGCGAGTTTTGAAGCTCAATTTCAATCTACGATGCGCTTGCATTCTGGGGAAAATAGCTATCAGGTGCAAACTTGGCAAAATCGTTTGGAAAGCTTGGATATGTTGTTGCGTTACGGCGAAAGGGTGGAGTTGAATCGCAGGTAAATACAGGTGTTTCGGGTGCCGGTGGCTGCGGATAGTGCGATCGTACTCAATCACCTGAATCAGTAGTTGCCCAAAAACTGTCTGCTGAAATACGCTATGGTAATTAAAATTAATACCTTAGACAGTTGTCAGTAAGGACAATCTCTGCACTGCACTTATAGCAATCTGCATTGCCTGCAATCAGTAAGTAAGTCATCGAAAAAAAAACCAGATTATCTTGTAAGGGCGGGTGCCGGTTAAAATTTTATGATAGAAGCGAGTAGAGTCGCCCTCTCACTCGCCCAACTCTTGTAATGTTTATTAGTAACCACCTACTGAGGCGGTGGAAATCCCTATTGCCTGTCCGAAGACAGGAAGGCCAGCAATCGCGATCGCCAACAGCCGGCATTGCTTCGCGCTCTCAAATCCGGTTAAAAAACTCTAATTAATACCAATCATGAAAAACATTGCTACTACGGAAATTAGAGGCTATCATCTGTTGTAGGGAAACGGCATTGCCGTATCCGGCATAGAGTTATGCAAATGAAAGATAATTTTTATATAATTAATCATTGTAGCAAGACTTTTTCAAATTGGTATAAGTTTGTAGTCACGAGGGAAGTCCTCAAAACTCTCAAAAGGCGATCGCCAACACTTTTATGATGAGTCAGGAACCGGATTTGAGACAACTCCCTCCTGTATCGCTCCAAGACTTTAAGATCTACTAATTTCCACGACCAATTTCAATTATTTTTAGGATGAATATGTTTCCTAAACCGCTGAATCGCTTTGCTACCAAAATTATCGGCAAAGCTCCATTACAAACTGTGCTCGTGCTTCCTTTTTTAGTGCAAATTGTTGGCACAGTAGGAGTTGTAGGTTGGCTGTCGTTCCAAAACGGTCAGCGGGCGGTTAACGATGTGGCCGCTCAGTTGCGGGGAGAAATTAGCGCTCGCATCAAAGACCGCATAGAAAATTATATGTCAATTCCCCACATTGTCAATCACCTGAACGTTCAAGGCGTAAAATTGGGGCAATTGAACCTAGAAGACAAACAAAAACTCGAACTTCATTTCCTCGAACAAATTCAATATTTTGATTCAATCAGCATCATTTATACAGGCAAAGAAAATGGAGACCACTCAGGAGCAATCCGCACTAAAGATCGGATTCTGATATCTGCTGCTGACAGATCGACTGGCAATAAATTAGCTCGATATACTGCTGACCCTCAAGGAAAACGCGTTAAATTAATCGAAATTTCTCCCGAAAAATACGACCCGCGAGTTCGTCCTTGGTACATAGCAGCGGCGCTAGCCAAAAAGCCTGTTTGGACTCCAATTTATACAGACTTCTTGACCAGAGAACTGGCAATTACTGCTTCTTTGCCTATCTACGACAATGATGGTAAGCTGTTAGGAGTAGCTGGCAGCGATTTGCTGTTTTCCAAAATCAAAGAATTTCTCGTCAGCCTCAAAATTGGCAAGTCGGGACAAACTTTTGTGATGGAGCGATCGGGGATGTTAATTGCCACTTCAAAGCCGGGTAAAGAATTTGCAGTACAAGGTAAAGAAGCAAAACGCATCAAAGCTTCAGCCAGCGAAAATCCGGTAATTCGCCAAACTGCACAGCATTTAGATAAATTCTACCAAAGCTTAGCTAAAATCAATAATTCTCAACAGCTTACCTTTGATGTTGACGGTCAGCGAAATTTTATTCAGGTAACTCCTTTTCAAGACGATCGAGGGTTGGATTGGCTGATTGTGGTAGTTGTACCCGAGTCAGACTTTATGCAGCAAATTAATGCCAATACCCGCACCACTTTTTTGCTGTCCGTTGCAGCTTTGATTGGGGCGACCATTCTTGGGATTCTGACTGCTAAATGGGTGGTGCGGCCGATTTTAAAATTGAATGCGGCGGCGAAAGCTTTGGCACGCAATGAATGGGATACAAAGCTCGCTTTGAATCGCGAAGATGAACTCGGAGAACTTGCCGCTGCTTTCAACAGCATGGCAGAGCAATTGCAGCATTCATTTACTTCGCTCTCGGAAAGCGAAAACCGAGTCAAACAATTTCTCGATGCAGTACCGCTAGGCATTTTTATTGTCGAAAAAAATGGTAAACCTCACTACATTAATCCTATAGGAGAGCAACTTTTTGGTCAAGGAATCATAGCAGCAGATGCCGAAAATTTGCGCCAAGCTTACAAAGTTTATTTAGCTGGAACCCAGGAAATTTACCCGGCGGAATACGACCCTATTTTAAATGCTTTGCAGGGCAAAAGTGTCACTGTCGATGACATGGAAATCTGCTCCAGTGACAAAACTGTTCCCCTACAAGTTTGGGGAACTCCTATTTACGACGCCCAAGGACATATTATCTATGGGATGTGCGCCTTTCAAGATATTACGGAACGCAAACAAGCGGAGCAACTGTTAAAAGAATACAACCAAAACTTAGCAGTCCAAGTTGCAGAACGTACCGCCGCTCTTGCCAAGGCAAAAGAAAAGTTTTCTAAAGCTTTTCGTTCTAGTCCAAATGCAATTACGATCACGAGAATCAGTGACGGTCGCCACATAGAAGTTAATGACAGCTTTTGCCAGATGATTGGCTACACGCACGACCAGATTATTGGTAAAACAGCCGTAGATCTAAATTTTTGGGCGAGTCTAGGAGAGCGCGATCGCATGATTCAAATGTTAAGAAACCAGACAGCCCTTCACAATTACGAGCTGAGATTTCGCAAAAAAAACGGTACAGAAAGAACGGCCCTGCTGTCTATTGAAACCATCGATATTGAGGGAGAAGCTTGTTTTCTCTCGATTTCGAGCGATATTACCGATCGCCAAAAAGCAGAAACCGCCCTCCGCGAAGCAGAAGAAAAATATCGCAACATTTATGAAAATGCTTTGAATGGCATTTTTCAAACTGCTGCTGACGGGACATACCTCAGCGCCAACCCCGCTTTAGCTGAACTCTACGGTTACGAATCGCCCGCAGAATTAATCGCAGCACAGCCGAATTTCAAGAACCAGCTTTACGTGAAACCCAACCGCCGCAGCGAATTTGTAGCGCTGATCGACGAGTACGGGATACTGTCTAACTTTGAATCGGAAATTTACCGCAAAGATGGTAGCATCATCTGGATTTCCGAAAATTGTCGGGCCGTGTGCGATCCCGCAGGAAATCTACTTTATCACGAAGGTTTTATTAAAGATATTACGGATAGCAAAGAAGCACAAATCAAAATGGAGCAGGCGAAAGAAGCCGCCGAAGCAGCCAACAAAGCTAAAAGTACGTTTCTCGCCAATATGAGCCACGAATTGCGATCGCCCCTGAACGCAGTCATCGGCTTTGCTCAAGTCATGATCCGCAGTAAAAATTTGTCTCCCGAAAATCAAGAAGATGTCGGGATTATCCTGCGGAGCGGCGAGCATTTGCTGACGTTAATTAACCAAGTTTTAGACTTGTCAAAAATTGAAGCTGGACGCACTACCATTAATGAAAAAAGCTTCGATTTATATCGAATCCTCGATGATTTAGAAGATATGTTTGCTCTCAAAGCTGAGGAAAAAGGCTTGCAATTAATCTTCGATCGAGATGCAGAAGTTCCCCATTACATTTCCACCGATGAAGTGAAATTGCGCCAAGTATTAATTAATTTGCTCAACAATGCAATTAAATTTACTTCACAAGGTGGAGTGTCGGTGCAAGTGAAAGGAGGAAAGCGGAATTTACACAAAAACAGCGCTGATGAAATGCCCGGCCGCTACTCGCTCCATTTTGAAGTTCAAGATACTGGTGCAGGCATTGCCACCGAAGAAATCCATCAGTTGTTTGAAGCATTTGTGCAGACAACAACGGGTAAAGATTCTCAAGAAGGGACGGGTTTAGGTTTAGCGATCAGCCGCCAGTTCGTGCAATTGATGGGAGGTGAAATTACTGTTAGCAGCGAGGTGGGCAAGGGTGCGCTATTTCAGTTTGATATCCAAGTTCATCTGGTGGAAGCTAGTGATATTGAAAGTAAAAAAGCTCTACGTCGAGTTGTTGCCCTCGAACCGAATCAGCCACCTTACCGCTTGCTAATTGTGGACGACAAACCTTTGAACCGCCAACTGTTAGTAAAACTTCTCAGTCCGTTGGGATTTCTGTTGAGAGAAGCGAATAACGGTCAAGAAGCGGTGGATATTTTTAGGGATTGGGAACCGCATCTAATTTGGATGGACATGAGAATGCCTGTAATGGACGGGTACGAGGCAACGAAACAGATTAAAACTACAACTGGCGGGCAAGCAACGGCGATTGTTGCCCTGACTGCTAGTGTTTTGGAGGAAGAACGGGCGGTGATTCTTTCGACGGGTTGCGATGATTTTATGCGGAAACCGTTCCGAGAGGAAGATATCTTTGCGGCCATGGGGAAACATTTAGGAGTACGCTATATTTATGAAGAGCCAACAGAGGTCAGTATGGGGGGTGCGGGGGAGTCTAGTCAGGATGTGCTGACACCAGAGGCGATCGCCTCTCTTTCTCCAGACTGGAGGGTTCAATTCAAGCAAAATATTTTGAGTGTAGACATGGAGGCGATCGCCAGTTCGATCGCACAAATCGGCACTATCAACCCCTCTCTGGCAGCCGCGCTTCAAGATTGCATTAATAATTTTGAATATGACAGAATTTTGACCACAATCGATCGCAGCGAACAATAGTAAATACCGATGACTTCAACTTTGCAGAACACCAATCGAGCTAATATTTTAGTAGTGGACGACACGCCACAAAACCTGCGGCTATTGGCAGAAATTTTGAGCAATCAAGGCTATCAAGTTCGCCCAGTTCCTAACGGCAAACTAGCACTATCTGCCGCTCAAAAAATGCCCCCAGATATAGTTCTGCTGGATATTATGATGCCGGATATGGATGGCTATGAAGTTTGTCAGCGACTCAAAGATTCTGAAGTAACAAAAGACATCCCGGTGATTTTCATCAGTGCGATTAACGATGTGATGGATAAAGTTAAAGCTTTTGCAGTTGGGGGAGTGGACTTTATTACCAAACCTTTTCAGGTTGAAGAAGTTTTAGCCCGAATCGAAACTCATTTAAAAATTTGTTCGTTGCAACAAAGTTTGCAAGAAAAAAATCAAGATTTAGCAACTGCTATCTACCAATTGCAAGCGACACAAGAGCATTTGATTCAATCGGAAAAAATGGCGGCACTGGGACAACTGATTGCCGGCATTGCCCACGAAATCAATACTCCGCTAGGCATCATAGGTTCATCTATTGATAATATTTCTAATTTTTGGGACGAAAATTTAGAAAAAATGCCTCAATTTTTTCAACAACTTTCTGAAGAAAGCCAAGCTTGTTTTTTAGCTTTGCTGCACAGATCTACAAATCACGAAACGCTATTTACTAGCAGAGAAAAGCGCAAAATTAAGCAGCAGTTGCGTAACGAGTTGATGGCAGGAGGCATTGAAAATGCTGAAGAAATAGCGGATAGTTTAGTTGACATGGAGATTTACGATCGCATAGAAGAATTGTTGCCATTTTTTAAATTGCCGGATTGGGAAGTGGTTTTCAATACTGCTTACCAGTTTGCGAGCTTTAAGAAAAGTATTAGCCTGATCCAAAGAGCGACAGCCAAGTCGGGAAAAGTAGTATTTGCCTTAAAAAGCTACGCTCATTTCGATAGCAAGCAAGAAAAAGTGCAGGCGAACTTGCATGATGGCATTGAAATGGTGTTAACTCTTTATCAAAATCAACTGAAACACGGCATAGAAGTAGTCAAAAACTATGGAGATTTACCGAAAATCATGTGTTATCCGGATGACTTAAATCAAGTTTGGACAAATCTAATTCACAATGCCCTGCAAGCAATGGATTATAAAGGTATTTTGACGATTGAAACTAAGCAGCAAGAGACAAATCTTGTCCTCAAATTTACTGATGACGGCAAAGGTATTCCCCCAGAAGTTATTCCCAAAATTTTTCACCCATTTTTTACGACTAAATCTGCGGGGGAAGGTAGCGGTTTGGGATTGGACATCGTGAGAAAAATTGTTGACAAACATGAAGGTACAATTGCTGTAGAGTCGGTACCTGGACAGACAAGCTTTACAGTCTCCCTCCCAATCTATTAAACTAAACTTACACCTGTTAAAAAAAGAATGCCACTGTCAGCAAGCACCAAACCCCGATTGTCATCAGTGATACCCAATCGAACATCCCCAATCCTCCAATGCCAAAATGGTATTATCCGCAGGGGCTGATTCCCGATAGCGACAGGGGCTGTCTCGCTGACAAACATAAGATTTATTGCGATTGACCGGGTTTCTTTTGTGAAGTTCTATTAAAATAAAATAGGGGACATAGATAGTGCATCCTCGCCCGAAATCAATAACATAGAAGCAAGTCATGTCGGTAAACCCATTAAAATAATAGCAGAGAGCAAAAGATGAATAAGCCTGTAATTCTTTGCGTTGACGATGAACCCGATATCTTGAAGACTCTCAAGATGCAGCTCAAGAATGAATTTAAAGATGATTATTTTTACGAATTAGCTGAAAGTGGTGATGAAGCTTTAGATTTACTGGAGGAGTTTCCAGCAGAAGCTGAGGTGATTGTGGTTGTTTCTGATTGGCTGATGCCGGGAATCAAAGGTGATGAACTGTTAATTAGAGTTCACCAAAAATATCCTAAAATCGTTAAGGTGATGTTGACGGGGCAAGCGGATAAAGAGGCTCTTCAGCGGGCAGTAAAAGAAGCCGATTTATACTGCTGTTTGTACAAACCGTGGAAAAGTAAAGAGTTAATAGATACGATCAAATCTGGGCTGGCAAAGTTATTATGAAAAAACCTGTGATTGTTTGTATTGATGACGAACCGGATGTTTTGAACAGTTTAAAGATTGAACTGAAAAAGGCGATCGGGGATCGGTGTATTATTGAAACGGCTGAGGGCGGGGAAGATGCTTTAGAGTTACTGGAAGATTTGCAGGCGGATGAATACGAGATTGCGTTGGTGCTTTCCGATTATATTATGCCGGATATTAAAGGGGATGAACTGCTTAAAAAAATTCACGAACGATCGCCCGATACGCTGACTATTATGCTGACTGGGCAAGCTGATCTGGAAGCTCTGAGCAATGCTATAAAGTATGCTAAATTGTACCGTTACATCCCTAAACCTTGGCATAATGAAGATTTAAAATTAACGGTAGTAGAAGCAATTCACAGTTACTTGCAAGACCAAAAGTTAACAGATGAAATCCTGAAGCGGCAAGAAGTAAATGCGGCGCTGTCGGCGAGCGAAAGCCGCCTGAACCAATTTTTAGCAGCTCTGCCCGTGGGGGTATCTGTTTACAATCCCGACGGCTCGATCGCCTATTTCAACCAAGCAGCGCGGGATTTGCTGGGTGCAGACACTATCCCGGAAAGCACTGCGGAACAATTAGCTGCAACTTATCAACTTTATGTTGCCAATACTGATGAGCTTTACCCGCCGGACAATCTGCCAATTTTGCGCGCACTCAAAGGAGAATTTGTCAAGGTTGACGATGTAGAAATCCGTCAAGATGGCAAAATAATTGCGATCGAGATCAATACTACGCCAATTTTTGACGCTAGGGGAAATATTGTTTATGCGATCGCAGCTTTTCAAGATATTACCGATCGCAAACGAGCCGAAAGAATACTAGCAGATTACCAGCACACCTTAGAAACCAAAATAGACGAACGCACAGAACAACTGCAACAAGCCGCCTTAGCTGCTGAAGCTGCAAACAAAGCTAAAAGCACGTTTTTGGCCAATATGAGCCATGAATTGCGGACTCCTCTCAATTCCATACTGGGGTTTGCACAAATCATGGAAGGCAGCTCCAATTTTACTGTCGAAAACCACGAAAATCTGAGTATTATTCGTCGCAGTGGCGAACACTTGCTGGCCCTGATCAATGAAGTTTTAGACTTGTCAAAAATTGAAGCGGGGCGGATGATACTTGACCCTAAAGACTTCGACTTATACCGCTTGCTTGACGATTTACAAGATATGTTTCAAATGCGGGCAAAGAATCAAGAGGTTCAGTTGCTTTTTCAGCGAGAAAATGACGTTGCCCAGTATGTGCGAACCGATGATGTCAAACTGCGGCAAGTGCTGATAAATATTCTCAGCAATGCAATTAAGTTTACGGAACAAGGTTCAATCGTTTTAAGGGTTTCACAATTAGAAAAATCGAGAATAGTTGACTTATTGAACAGTCCAACAGCTTGCATTGATACTACAAAAAGTATTAGAGAGTTTGCCACCGATAGAAGTGATGTGGCAACTGTTGTGCCCAGAGATGAGCCTGATGATTTAACTGACGATCGGGTAATTTTCCTTCAGTTTGAAATAGAAGATACAGGCGTTGGCATTGCTTCGGAAGAATTGGGGAATATTTTCAAGGCATTTGTGCAAACATCTTCGGGTCAAAGAACTCAGAAAGGTACGGGTTTGGGATTGACGATTACCCGTCAATTTGTCCGGCTGATGGGAGGAGAAATCGTCGTAGAAAGTGAATTAGAACGCGGCACAAGTTTTAAATTTGAGATTCCAGTAGGTGTGGTTGATGTTGCTAATATTCCCGCCCCAGAAATTAACCGCGAAGTTACTGGGTTGGAACCAAATCAACCCTGGTATCGAATTTTAATTGTAGACGATCGCGAAGACAACCGCCAACTTTTAGTCAAAATTCTTTCTCCCTTGGGTTTTGGAGTGCGAGAGGCTAGCGATGGCTGCGAAGCAATAGAAATGTGGGAAAATTGGCAGCCGCATTTAATTTTGATGGATCTGCGAATGCCAGTGATGGACGGCTATGAAGCTACTAAAGAAATTAGGAACAGAATACAGCAGCAAGAGCGACAAGAAAAGGGCTCTGTGATTCCGAAGATTGTTGCTTTGACAGCTAGCACTATTGAAGAAAAACGATCGTCTGCTTTATCTATAGGCTGCGACGATTTTATTAGCAAACCTTTCCACAAAACAGATATATTTGATACGCTTCACAAACATTTGGGGGTGAAGTATCTCTACTCTGACTCAACTGATTTTATCCTAACGGGCGATCGCCACAATCAATCTGACGCTCCATCTAATGCTGCGCTTGCTTATTTGCCTGCACTTCCCGCAGAATGGATAGAAAACATGAGGCAGGTAATACGTAGCGCTGATTTTGACTTAATTGCGAGGACGATCGAGGAATTAAGGTACGATCATCCTGAATTTACCGAAATCCTCCAGGATCATCTCAATAATTTTGACTACCAAAAAATTCTCACTTTAATTGCCGAGGCATAAAAATAGCATAGTAGAGGTGACAGTTGACAGTTGACAGTTGACAGTTGACAGTTGACAGCTACCCATAGCTGTCGATAGAAGAGGATTGAAGCAATGAATCATTCTACCGTTACCCAAAAAAGTTGGTAAAAAAATCGGTTGAAATCTGATTTTTTACCAAAATTGTAGCAGCAAAGAGAGAAGCAAAAAAAACTCCGGGAAGCAAAATCATGAAAAAACCTGTGATTGTTTGTATTGATGACGAAGCTGATGTTTTGAACAGTTTAAAGATTGAACTAAAAAAGGCGATCGGCGATCGGTGTATTATTGAAACAGCGCAAGGAGGAGAAGATGCTTTAGAGTTATTAACAGATTTACAGGCTGACGAACACGAAATAGCTTTAGTTGTTTCTGATTATATCATGCCGGATATCAAAGGAGACGAACTGCTCCAAATAATTCATGAACGATCGCCCAATACGCTGAAAATTATGCTGACCGGTCAAGCAGATTTGGAGGCAATCAGTCACGCTATCAAGTATGCCAAGCTGTACCGCTACATCCCCAAACCTTGGCAAAAGGAAGATTTGAAGTTAACAGTAGTCGAAGCAGTTCACAGCTATTTGCAAGACCAAAAGTTGGCTGATGAAGTTATTAAGGGGCGAGAAGCAAACAAGCAGTTGCAGATAGCCAACCAGGAATTGTCGGCAAGCGAAAGCCGATTGAATCAATTTTTAGCAGCTTTGCCTGTGGGGGTATCTGTTTACAATCCCGACGGCTCGATCGCCTATATCAATCATACCACCGAGCAGTTGCTGGATGCAGATACTGGGTTGGCAGACAGTATGCTAGGCAACAGTGTTGAACAATTAGTTGCAAGTTCTCAATTTTATGACGCCGAAAACGATCGGCTGTATTTCCCTGAAAATTTTCCGATCTTGCGGGCGCTGAGAGGGGAATATGTCAAGGTGAATGAAGTTGAAATCCTTCAATACGGGCTGACAATCACTCTAGAAATAAGTGCCAAACCTATTTTTGACAGCAACGGAAATATTGTTTTTGCGATCGCAGTTATTCAAGACATCAGCCAGCGCAAAGAATTAGAAAATTTCCTATCAAATTACCAGCGTACCTTAGAAGCTGAAATTGTAGAACGCACAGAACAATTGCAAAAAGCTGCCTTCGCCGCCGAAGCAGCAAACAGAGCGAAAAGTACCTTCCTTGCCAACATGAGTCACGAGTTGCGTACACCTCTCAATGCCATACTCGGCTTTACTCAAATCGTCGAACCCAGCCCGAATTTGACAGTAGACGACAGAGAAAATCTCAGAATTATTTATCGCAGCGGCGAACACTTGCTGACTTTAATTAATCAAGCTTTAGATTTGGCAAAAATCGAAGCGGGGCGGATGACACTTTTTCCGACTAACTTTGACCTTTACTGCTTGCTTGACGAATTGCAAGAAATGTTTGACCTGCGAGCAAAAAATCAAGATTTGCAGTTGATTTTCCAGCGCGATGCTGACATTCCGCAGTACGTGCGAACCGATGAAGTGAAGCTACGCCAGGTGCTAATCAATCTTCTGAGTAATGCGATGAAATTCACTCAAATCGGCGGGGTGTCAGTAAGAGTGCGCCGGAAGTTAGAAGGTATTTCAGCAGCGAATTCGATCGCAAATATAGCCAAAATAAGCGAGGAAGGGGAAATTGTCAGTCCCTTGAAAAATTCGACAGATTCAGATTTAGAAGCAAGCAATTATCCAGAAATTTCTATAATTTCCCGTCAGTCTGAAAGTAAAGTATTGGCAAAAACGGATAATTTAAATATTTCTAATTCTCTGTTTTTGGAGTTTGAAATAGAAGATACGGGAGTTGGTATTGCCCCAGAAGAAATGGGCAATCTTTTTCAAGCATTTGTGCAGACAGCATCTGGTCAAAAAGCTCAACAAGGTACTGGTTTGGGATTGACAATTAGCAACGAATTTGTACGGTTAATGGGTGGCGATCTAACTGTAGAAAGCCAGCTAGAACGGGGTACTATTTTTAGATTTGAGATTGAAGTTAGTGCAGTTGATTCCGCTGCAATTACTGTTCCAAAAAACATCCGTGAGGTGATTGGACTGGAACCAGATCAGCAATACTATCGAATTTTAGTTGTGGACGATCGCACAGACAACCGCAAACTGTTAGTCAAAATGCTTTCTGGCTTGGGTTTCGGAGTCGAAGAGGCTAGCAACGGCCGTGAAGCGGTAGAAATGTGGGAAAATTGGCAGCCGCACTTGATTTTGATGGATTTGCGAATGCCGGTGATGGACGGCTACGAAGCGACGATCGAAATTAGATCGAGGATACAGCGGAGAAAGGAAGAGGAACAAGGCGAGGGGAAGATGGATATTCCCAATCCTCAATTCCTGAACCCGAAGATTGTTGCTTTAACAGCTAGTACCCATGAAGATAAACGCTCTTTTTCTTTGTTGATGGGTTGTGATGACTTTATCAGAAAACCTTTCCGCAAAATGGATATATTTGATATGCTGAGCAAACATTTGGGGGTGAGTTATATTTATTCTGACTTGACAGGCTCTGATTCAATGGGCGATCGCAATAACCTATCAAATTCTTCTAATACTTTGTGTGCTTCTTTGCCCAACCTTCCCGCAGAATGGATAGATAATATGAGGCAGGTAATTCGCAGTGCTGATTTTGACTTAATTGGGATCACAATCGAGGAAATAAGGGCTGCTCATCCTGAATTTGCCGACATCCTTCAAGGTCATCTAGAGAATTTTGATTACCAAAAAATTCTCAACTTAATTCTCGAAGCAGAGAAATTCAATAGTACGGTTCATCAGTTGACAGTTGACAGTTGACAGTTGACAGCTACCTCTTCCGTCGATAGAAGAGGATTGGAACAATGAATCATTTTGTTTAATTTCCCCCTAAAAGGAAAGGCTTCAAACCCAATCTTTAGGCGTGAAGTTTGAAAAAAAAATATCTGGATGACTTATGGCTAAAAATAATAGATATAAGTGCTCGACTTTAGTGGTGGCAATATCAAAATTTTAGACTAGACTTGAATTGCAGTCATTCACAAACAATCTTGAAATCATCTGCATCGCTTACCAGTTTCTCTGTAAATCAAACCATGCAAAAGCTCTCAAATTTATCTGTGGTGTAAATCTCAAATCAACTTGCTGACCAAGAATTTCTTGATGGTACAAGCCCACGGATTTATCCGTGGAATTAATCCCAAATCGAAAATCTAAAATCCTCTCTTCCCCGGAATTTATCCGTGGGGTCAATCTAAAATCTAAAATCTAAAATCTAAAATCGATTGACTGGGGTGGTAAGGTAGTGAAACTGGCAAAAAAGCGAAACCAAACAACTATTTTTTGCCTTGGATAAGTAAATATTCAACAAAAAAAATGGCAAATAAATTTATGAAGAAACCTGTGATTGTTTGTATAGATGACGAGCCTGATGTTTTGGAAAGCTTAAAGATTGAGCTCAAAAAGGCGATCGGCGATCAGTGCATTATTGAAACGGCAGAAGGTGGAGAAGATGCTTTGGAATTGCTAGCAGATTTGCGGGCTGAGGAGCATGAAATAGCTTTGGTGCTTTCCGATTACATCATGCCGGATATTAAAGGGGACGAGCTGCTCAAACAAATTCACGAACAATCGCCCGATACCCTGACAATTATGCTGACGGGACAAGCCGATTTACAAGCTCTGAGCAACAGCATCAAGTATGCTAAGTTGTACAGATACATCCAGAAACCTTGGCAGGATGAAGATTTACAAATAACAGTGGTAGAAGCAGTACACAGTTATTTGCAAGACCAAAAATTAACAATTGAAACTATCAAGCGACAACAAGCCAACGAGGAGTTAAAGAGAGTCAATGCGGAGTTAGAGGTGGTAAACGCAGACTTGAAGCTAGCCAACGAGGAATTATCTGCGAGTGAAAGTCGGCTGAATCAATTTTTAGGAGCTTTGCCGGTGGGGGTATCTGTTTACAATCCCGATGGCTCGATCGCGTATTTGAATCATGCAGCGCAGGAATTGCTTGATTCACAAACTGTCCTCGCGAGGGCTGCCCAAACATGGCGTGGAATGGATCAATTTTATAACGGCGAGAGCGATCGCCTATATTTTCCTGAAAATTTTCCGATTTTACGGGCGCTGAGAGGGGAATCTGTCAAAGTTGATGATGTTGAAATCACTCAATACGGTTTGATAATTACTTTAGAGGTAACTGCTACGCCAATTTTTGACAGCAGCGGAAATGTTGTTTTTGCGATCGCAGCTATTCAAGACATCAGCGAGCGCAAAGAAGCAGAAAGAGTCCTAGCAAATTACCAGCGTACCTTAGAAGCTGAAATTGTGGAACGCACAGAACAACTGCAACAGGCTGCATTAGCTGCCCAAGCAGCAAACAGAGCGAAAAGTACGTTTCTCGCCAACATGAGCCACGAGTTGCGTACCCCCCTCAATGCCATACTCGGTTTTACTCAAATCGTCGAATCTAGCCCAAATCTAACAGCAGAAGACCGAGACAATATCAAAGTTATTCACCGCAGCGGCGAACACTTGCTGACTTTAATCAATCAAGCTTTAGACTTGGCAAAAATCGAAGCGGGCCGGATGATTGTTTTTCCGACAAACTTCAATCTCTACGACTTGCTTGACGAAATGGAAGATATGTTTCAACTACGAGCGAAAACTCAAGGTTTGCAGTTAGTTTTTCAGCGAAATACAGATGTTCCGCAGTACGTGCGAACTGATGAGGTAAAACTGCGCCAAGTGCTAATCAATCTCCTCAGTAATGCCATGAAATTTACCAGAGTTGGCGGGGTATCTGTAAGAGTGAGGCCTCTTAGGCAAGGCAGTTCGGCAGGGACAGATGTAGGGGATGTCATGGATGTAACAGATAGAAGTAATAGAGAAGAAGCAAGAGGACATGATTCAGAAGGCGAAATTGTCATTGCCGGTGAAAATCCTACAAATTTAGATGGTTCGACAAGTTACAGTCTGCCTGAGAGTGAAAAATTGACGGAGAATAATTTAGATTTGTCTGGTTCGTTGTTTCTGCAATTTGAAGTAGAAGATACAGGAAGTGGCATTTCTCCCGAAGAATTGGGCAAGGTTTTTCAAGCCTTCGTGCAAACAGAATCCGGTCAAAAAGCTCAAAAAGGGACGGGTTTAGGCTTGACGATCAGCAGCCAATTTGTACGGCTAATGGGCGGCAATATTACTGTGGAAAGCGAGCAAAATCGAGGTACGATTTTTAGATTTGAGATTGAAGTTGATGCAGTTGATGCCGCTTCGATTCCTACCCCGGAAATCAGCAGCCTGGTGATGGGAGTGGAACCAGATGGGCCATCCTACCGGATTTTAGTTGTGGACGATCGCAAAGACAACCGCCAACTTTTAGTTAAAATGCTTTCTCCCTTGGGTTTTGCAGTGAAACAGGCTAGCAACGGCCGTGAAGCGGTAGAAATCTGGGAAAACTGGCAGCCGCACTTAATCTTGATGGATTTGCAAATGCCGGTGATGGATGGCTGCGAAGCGACGATGGAAATTAGACTCAGGATACAGCAGAGACAGTCCAAGCAAGCAATGGGGGAGGAAATCAACGTCTCTGGTGTCGAACCTCTGATTCCGAAGATTATTGCTTTGACAGCTAGTACCATTGAAGGGAGGCGATCGTTTGCTTTATTCGTCGGCTGCGACGATTTTATTAACAAACCCTTCCGCAAAAATGATATCTTTGATACCCTTCACAAACATTTAGGGGTGAAGTATCTATACTCTAACTCAACGGATTTGATGTCAGCGGGCGATCGCCACAATCTATCTGACTCCCAGTCTAATGATGCGCTTGCTTATTTACCCATACTTCCCGCACAATGGATAGATCACATGAGGCAGGTAATCCGCAGTGCTGATTTTGACTTAATTGGGATAACAATCGAGGAAATAAGGGATGCTCATCCTGAATTTGCCGAAATCCTCCAGGGTCATCTCGGTAATTTTGATTACCAGAAAATTCTCAATTTAGTTGCCGAGGCGGAGGAATCTGATCGTGGAGATGAAGGCGGAACAAACTGAAAACTATCAAGCAGATATTTTAGTAGTTGACGATACGCCAGACAATCTGCGTTTGTTGATTAGAATCTTGCAAAAAAATGGCTATAAAGTTAGACCTGTTACTAATGGTTTTTCGGCTATAGATGCAATTCAGTCTAGCGTCCCAGATTTGATTTTGCTGGATATTATGATGCCGGATATTAACGGTTATGAATTATGTCAAAAACTAAAAGTACAACCGCAATTTAGCGAAATTCCCATCATTTTTATCAGCGCGTTAGAAGAAGGAATAGATAAGGCAAAAGCTTTTGAAGTAGGCGGAGCAGATTATATCACAAAACCTTTTCAGGTTAAAGAAGTATTGGCGCGAGTGAGCAATCAACTGACCGTGCGTTCTTTGCAAATGCAACTGCAAGAAAAAAATCAAAAATTGACCGATCAAAATGTCCAGTTGCACCAGGAAATTGCCGATCGCCGTCAGGTTGAAATGGAAACAAGATTGCTGCTGGAGGCAACTCAAGCTATTAGCAAATCTGACGATTTTGAGTCGGCTATAGATGTGATTTTAGGTTTAATTTGTCAAACTATTGAATGGAATCTGGGCGAAGCTTGGATTCCTAACAGTGACGGCGTTTTAAGATGTGCTAGAGGCAGGTACGTCAGCGATTTGAGTTTTGCCCAATTCAGACAGACAAGTTGGCAGCTAACTTTTGCTCCTGGTGCGGGACTCCCAGGGAGGATTTGGCAGTCGCAGCAGTCCGAATGGATCGAGGATGTTTCTACTGCACCGGAACAAGTGTTTCTGCGATCGGAAATTGCGGTAAATGTGGGATTGAGAGCGGCTTTTGGTTTGCCAATTTTGGCGGACAACCAAGTGTTAGCTATTTTGATTTTTTATCGCGAAAAAGTTCTGGAATCTCAGCCGCGTTTGCTGGAATTGGTGAGTGCGGTTGCTACGCAGCTCGGTTCGCTGATTCAGCGGAAACAAGCTGAAGCAGCGCTGAAATTGCAGCAAAAGCAAACAGAGAAATTGCTGCTGAATATTTTGCCTAAACCTATTGCTGAGCGCTTGCAAAAAGAGCAAAAGCTGATTGCGGATCATTTTGATGAGGTGACGGTATTGTTTGCTGATTTGGTTGGTTTTACAGAGTTTTCGGCTCACAAAAGTCCGACGCAGTTGGTAGAAATTTTGAATGGAATTTTCTCGGAGTTCGATCGGTTGTCTGAGTTGCACGGGTTGGAAAAGATTAAGACGATTGGGGATGCTTACATGGTGGTTGGGGGTTTGCCGACGGCGCGCCCGGATCACTCTGAGGCGATCGCACTTTTAGCTTTGGATATGCAGGTAGCTTTGAGAAAGTTTAATCTCAAAATTGGAGAAGGTTTTCAATTGCGGATCGGAATTCACAGCGGTTCGGTGGTGGCGGGCATTATTGGGATTAGCAAATTTAGCTATGATTTGTGGGGAGATACTGTGAATGTTGCTTCGCGGATGGAGTCGAACGGATTGCCGGGTAAAATTCAAGTGACGGCGAAGACTTACGAGCGTTTGAAAGAGCAGTTTATTTTTGAAGAACGGGGGCCTATCACGGTTAAAGGTAAAGGAACAATGCTGACTTACTGGTTGCTCGAAGAACAAACTCAATCTATTTAGGTTTGAGATGTCAATTTCAATTAATATTAAAATTAGATCTAAATCGCACTTTCTGGAGGACTCATCCTTTGCAAACAGTTGAAACAAAATCGCCGACAGCATTGAAAAGAGTCCTAGTTGTTTTAATATCGCTGGTAGCTGTAGCGGTACTGGCGATCGCAACTTTTACCCTAATTCCCGGAGAAAAAACCATGTTTGCTGGAAAAAGACCTACTAATATCGGCATTGTATCAGGAAAACTGGCAGCGTGTCCTGCTTCCCCCAACTGCGTCAGCAGCTTCAGTCAAGATGCCGAGCACCAAATTGAGCCTTTGGCTTACACTTCGTCGCCTGCTGAGGCTATGGCTAAGCTCAAAGGGGCGATCGAGTCCTCGGGCAAAACTAAAATTATCACCGCAACCGATAATTACCTGTATGCGGAGTTCACCAGTGCTTTGATGGGCTTTGTGGATGATGTGGAATTTTTGGTAGATGATGGGGCAAAGGTGATTCACGTGCGATCGGCTTCGCGTCTGGGACAGTCGGATTTAGGAGTTAACCGCAAACGCATAGAAATTATCAGAGCTCAACTAAATCCACTCTAAACTTAAAATTTATAGCTTTCCTGAAGCCTCTCTCCTGCAACATTCTGAAACTACAGGTACGTTGTTGGGCTTTAGCCCTCTTTAGACATATATAAAGAGGGCCGGGGCCCAACAACGTACCTAATTTTTATTTCGTTCCTCGCCATGACACTAGCCCTAACTGAACCGTATTGTGACTCAATCAGGTATTGAATAGCTGAGTGCGCTAGCACCGACACCGCGCTGTATTCCTATAGTATTAAACGCCCTATATTGAACAGTTCAGACTTTAGGGAGAGGGAAGTTAAGCCATTAATTTCTACTATTAATTTAAGTAGTAGAGCGACGAGGAAAAAACACATGGCACTTCAAAGAATTGCAGATTTTGAGCCTAATTATAAGGAAGAAATATTTGCTGGAGACGACATCAAGGGATTTGATGTTTATGCCGGCGACTCTGACGAAAAAGTAGGCACCGTTTATGACGCATTGGTTGATGAAACTGGCCGTTTTCGCTATCTGGTAGTTGATACCGGTATTTGGATTTTTGGTAAAAAAGTATTGCTGCCGATCGGTTCGGCCCGCTTCGACTACGGAGCCCATCGCGTCTACGCCACAGGCCTTCGCAGCAAAGCTCAAGCAGAACAATTGCCGGCTTACAATGAAATGGAACCCCTAGATTACGATCGCGAAGAACAAGTAAGAGGCGTCTACCGCAATCCAGGCACAGCAGCGACAAGCACTGCAACTCCTGCTAGCTACGATCGCAGCAGCTACAGCTACGATATCGATCGCCCCCTCTACGAAACCAACGAACAGAACCACCAAAATCTCAAGCTTTATGAAGAACGCTTGATTGCCAACAAAAACCGCGCCAAAACAGGTGAAGTAGCAGTTGGTAAGCGGGTGGAAACTGAAACAGCAAGAGCTTCAGTACCCATTGAAAAAGAACGAGTCGTAATCGAGCGAGTCACACCAGTCGAAGCTGGTAGAGTAGTTTCAGTCGGCGAGGCTGACTTCCAATCAGGGGAAGTTGCACGCATCGAAGTCTACGAAGAAACGGCCGACATTCACAAGGAAGCCTACGTGCGCGAAGAAGTCAACGTCAGAAAAGAAGTTGTTCGCAGCACGGTTGACGGGGAAGAAACCTTGCGCCGTGAAGAATTAGACATTCAGACTGACGGAACTCCGGTTGTAGATAATAAAACTATCTAAACCAACCGCAGGAAGTCTTGAATAGGAATTACGCATTAATCACATAATTCTCTCACCGCACAGGCTCGCACTTGGCGATCGCGCAATTCCTAGATGACGCAATACGCTTCAGTTAAGCCCGATTCCCCCTTAAGAAGGGGGGGAAAAGAGTATTCTTCAAGTCCCCCTTTTTAAGGGGGATTTAGGGGGATCTCCGAGGACTCAACAGTTTTAACCCAAGCGTATTCCTATATAACGGCGGGTGGAGTGCGAAACTTGCCGGTTTTGGCCAAAGTTTATGCACTTTCCCCGCCTTTACCAGAAAGAATTGGTTGAAAGCCCCAAGCTTTTTCGGGAGAAATTAAAATCAGACTATTCATTACTCCAATCCTCTGACTTCTAGGTAGAGGTCGGTTTCCTTCGGTCAACTGTCAACTGTCAACTGTCAACTGTCAACTGTTGAACAATTCGCCCCAATTCATAATAAAAATCCCTAAGCAGGAAAGTTTTAAAAATGAACGGTCAAGCATCAGCCGAAAAAGTAGCCACAGCCAAATCAAATACCCGTCTCAACCGGGTGCCGGAAAAAGTCAGGACTAAGCTAAAAAGTTTTACAGTAAAAGACAACCAAGGTCACTTGGTAGGCAAAATCAAAGATGTCTATTTCGATCCTAACGGTCAGCTAAACTTTGTGGTATCAGGGCTAGGTCGCGAAAACCCCCGCATTTTTTTAGTAAGTATCAAGCTGCTCAAAAAAGTAGATTATCATCAAAAGACTCTGTTTGTAAGTATTAAGTCCGATGCAGTCGATCTGCTGCCCGGAATTGGGGGAACGGCAGAGTATGAGTATTTAGGAAAATCCTCAGAACAGCTTGATGAAGTGAGCAATAGCGAGTCAACTAATCCCTCAACAGTTATGTCAAATCTAACAGATGCCGATCGCCAAAATGAACATTTAGAGACCGATGAGGATGACGAAAACTTGGATATTGTCGATCGAGAAGTAATTCGCCTGCTAGAAGAACGATTGGTAATCAATCGCAGCAAGCGCAAAGTCGGCGAAGTCATAGTCCGCAAAGAAATTGAGACTCGGATGGTACAAGTGCCGATCCAGTGGGAAAAGTTGATTGTCGAACAAGTCGGCGACGATCCGAAGGTTTTGGCAGAGATAGATTTGGGCGAGGGAAACATCACCGGTATAGATTTGGCAGAGATTAAGAGCGATCGCCAGGAACCGACAGTTAAGGCAGAATTTACGTCTGTGCAGAAAGCTAGCAAGATCTTAAATGCGATCGCCTCTCAACCCCGCCACGGTTGCGTCAAAGTCCGCCTAGAAATAGTTTTGGAAGACAAGCAACTTGAGGATACGTACCAAAAATGGATGACGGAAAGCCACTCAGATAAGTGAGGTACGTTGTTGGGCTTAAGCCCTCTTATACTTATCGTGTAGTAAACGGGGTCGCATCAAAAACTCCATTTACAGTCATACCTCATCTTTCGTTATAAATGTTATATATAAAGAGCGCTCAAGCGCAACTACGTACCTATTGTCTTAAGCAAACGGTATTGTCTTATATATAGCCTTTCTCAAAAAGATGAGGTATGACTGACAGCTTACATAACCCTTAAACGTATAGGGCCTTCTTCCCAACAACGTCCGCGAATCTTTCGCTTGATCCGCTATATATATGCAAGAGCGCTGAAGCGCAACTACGTACCTATTGAAAAATTTCATCGGGTTCACAAATATCTCTACTCTAATATCCGCCGGAACTCTGCAAACCCCCCTGGTCTGGATTTTTTAATTTTGAGCGATCGGCAAATCGACAAAATCTTACCAAATTGCGGTAAAATTGTGCTAGTCAAATTTAGAAATATTTGAAAATGCCCAGCACCATCTCCGACATTAATGTAAAAACGATCGCAGGCGCAGACAAGCAGCTAGGAGAGTACGCTGGCCAGGTACTCTTGATAGTTAACGTAGCTTCCAAATGCGGCTATACACCTCAGTACAAAGGACTCGAAGAATTGAGCCAGAAGTACGGCGCCGCCGGACTCCGCGTTTTAGGATTTCCCTGCAACGACTTCGGAGCTCAAGAACCCGGAAGCAACGCAGAAATCGTCAATTTCTGCACTACAAAATACGGTGTCAGCTTTGAATTATTTGACAAAGTAAGCGCTAAAGGCAGCCAGCAGCACCCCCTGTACGCTAAGCTTACGAATGCAGTCGATCCAAAAGGTGAGGTTTCCTGGAATTTTGAAAAATTCTTAGTTAGCAAACAGGGTGAAGTGGTTGCCAGATTCCGCAGCAGCGTGGGCCCAGATTCGCCGGAATTGATCGCTGCGATCGATCGAGAATTGGCAAAATAAGCAGTTCGCCAACGGATTTTTTAACCGATGTAACGGATGGATGTTTAGTTATTGTAGGGTGCGTCAGGGCTAAATGTTTTGCATACAGACTAACAATTTTCTCCCTGATACCAATTTTTTATGAGGCTGCTCCCGAATCTGATCCCCCCTAACCCCCCTTAATAAGGGGGGGACTGGAATCTTCTCAAAGTCCCCCTTCTTAAGGGGGATTTAGGGGGATCGGAATATGTGCAACTTCACATTAAATTGGTATGACGCACCCTACGGTTAATTAGCTTGTTTTTTCTTCTCTTCCTCATTGTTGAGAAGCAATCAACAATTAACAAATACCGGTGATTGGATTTAATTGGAGAACGTTTTAATTTAATGGAAAATACATCGGGATTAGATTTAGCCGTAGGTTTACTGGCGTTCGCGATTCTGGGAGGCGGGCTGGCCATGCTATTTGTAGGTATGGCATCGTTCCCTAAAGAAAAGTAACAATAATTGAGATTAAGTCCTCACGATCAAACTTTAAATGGGTTCGTAGTGAGGACTTCAGTCCTTATAGAACCCATTTGACATCTTTGAGTTTTTGGGTTTGGTGACTAGAAATATAGACAGAAACCAGTTTCTGAGATTTACGCTAATGTCGAGAAACCGGGTTTCTACGAGTTTTTGGGTTGGGTGACGAGAAATATAGAGAGAAACCCGGTTTCTCAGATTTACGCAAAATAGATCTCAAATGGGTTCTATAGAAATCTGAGGACTGAAGTCCGAACGATCGAACTCTGAGGAAATTTAACATCATCCAATTTTAACAGTAGCAATTGACAACCATGCAAACTACCGAAAGCACCGTCAAAATTGCCTTGGCGCCGGGGAACTTGCGCCGGGTTCACCATATCGCTTTAAACGTGCGCGATATGAAAGCTTCCTGCCACTTCTACGGTACAATTCTCGGCTTACACGAACTCACAGGTGCAGAAATTCCCGCAAGTTTAACCGAAATGGTGGCTGCTGGTAAAGTCGCTAATTTCATCACTCCAGACGGGACTGTGATTGACTTATTTTGGCAGCCAGATTTGGAACCGCCAAACCCAGATCCCCAAAAGGCTTTTACTCGCGCTAACCACTTGGCCTTTGACATCGATCGCGATTTGTTCGATCGCGCTCTGGAAGTGCTAAAGTCTAATGAAATTGCGATCGACAGCGGCCCCGTCACCCGCGCTACAGGACGCGGCATTTACTTTTACGATCCCGACGGATTTATCATCGAAATCCGCTGCGATGCAGTGGATGGGGAGGGTCGGCACGGGGGCACGACCCCTACATTTACTCTCCAATAATTATTGTGGAACAGGCAGGAAAGCCTGTTCAAGACTGGCTTTTAGGTGCGCGGTGCACACCCTACATTTACTACATTTAGAGTTGTTTCACTTGCCGTCTTTGCTAATAGGTTGCTTAGGCCAAGTAAACCGAAAAATTGCTCCCTCACCTTCGGCAGATTCCAGAGAAATAGTGCCGCCTTGAGATTCGACAATCTTCTTCACTAGCGACAAACCAATCCCAGTATTTTCAACTTTATCGCGAGCTTCCAAGGTCTGAAAAATCACAAAAACTTTATCGTGATATTGAGGAGCAATCCCCGGCCCGTCATCAGCTACAGCAAACTCGTAAAAATTCTCTAACTCCTTAAACGATATGTTTACGTAGCCGGATTCATTTCTATTGTGTTTAATGGCGTTGCTAATTAAATTAGAAAAAACTTGCTGCAACGGCAATCTTTCAGTCACAAAAGTTGGCATTCCCGGTTCAACTTTTACATCAAATCCTGACGGCGGCGCCAACGAATCAATAATTTCTGCTAATAACTTCTCAACTTTTACAGTTTCTGAAGCCAGTTGAATGCGTCCGACGCGGGAATATTGCAGCAGTCCCTCAATCAATGATTCCATACGGTGAGCTCTGCCGCGCAGCAGGTTCATTTGGTGCAGAGTATCCTCTGTCATCGAATCGCTGAGGTCTTCTTCTATCCAACTGCTGAGATTTGCGATCGCCCTAAGCGGCGCTTTCAAATCGTGAGAAACTACATAAGCAAACTGGTCTAATTCTTGATTCCGCTTTCTCAACACACTTGTCGTTTGAGCCAGCGAGTTCGCCGTCCACCTCAATTCTTCAGCGTGCAACCGCAACGATTCCTCAGCTTGTTTGCGTTCCCTAATATCTTCTACCACACCCATCAGCAATTGAGTGCCATTTTGTTCTTGCAGCAGCGAAACCGTCAAGTTGACCCACACTAACTCTCCGTCTTTGCAGACATAGCGCTTTTCTATACAGTAATTATCAATTTCTTCTGCTAATAATTGGCCTAAAAGTTCCAGTTCGTTTCCTAAATCTTCTCCAAAAGTAATATTCTGAAAATTTTTAGCCATCAATTCTTGACGGCTGTAGCCGACAATTTCGCAAAGTTTTTGATTAACTAACAGCAACTTGCCATCCACACTCGCTTGAGCCATGCCGACTGCGGCTTGTTCAAAAGTATCGCGAAACCGCTGCGCGCTTTCGGCTAAAGCTCTTTCTGAGCGCTTGCGATCGCTAATATCGTTGCTAATTTCCAAAATAGCCTGGGGTCGATCTCGATCGTCGCGCTGCAAAGTCCACCGACTCGCCACCGTAATTTTTGTGCCGTCTTCCTTGGTACGCACCAGTTCCCCTTGCCAATATCCCCGCTCGAAAAACACTTTTTGAATTTCGTCAAAACGCTGCCTCCATTCTGTATGCAAAAGCTCGTGAATATTTTTTCCTATTGCTTGCGAATTCCGCCACCCGTAGAGCCACTTCGCCCCCAAATTCCAATAAGAAATCACCCCGTTCAAGTCGAGTACCGCGATCGTATCGTTCGCAAAATCCAGCATTTGCGCTTGCTTGCGGAGAGTCTCCTCAGCTTGTTTCCGTCCTCCCACATCGCGGCAAATCGCAACAAACAAGCATTGATTTGCCAGACGCATTTCGCTGATGGCCAACTCCATCGGAAACTTGATGCCGTCGCTGCGAATTCCGACAGTTTCTTGCTGGTAAGTCTTCAGTTTAGCATCGGGATTTAAGACAAAATATTCGATCGCATAATCTCCCGCGCTGCTGTCTGGCTGCGGTTGAGCTATCAGTTGGCGCAGGTTCGAGCCAATTGTGCGATCGGCTTTTTCGCCAAAAATCCGTTCTGCTGCCGCATTAAAAGACTCAATATTGCCCGATTCATCTAAAGTAATAATCCCATCAGCCGCATTGTCTACCACAGCTTGAATGCGAGTTTTACTTTCTTGCAAGCCTGCTTGCCGCTTCCTCAATTCCTGGTCTAAACTATGAAATAAATACCAGGAAGCTGCTCCACCCAGACAGCCGACAAGCAAACCAGCAAATTGCAGGAAATTAATTAAATCTACCAATTCACGTACTCGTTCCTCTAAAGCCTTCTGGTAGGCTTGGCTGGCATCAGCAAACGCATCAATTTTTTCGCGCAGCTTATCCATCTTCAATTTATCTCGAGCTAACACCTGAATTATTTCCGGCGACTGCACTTTTGTTGCCGCACTATCGAGCTTATTCAGAGTGTTTTGCAATAAAATTATTTGCTGTTCGGTACTTTTTTGAATTTCTGCAAATCCCTGATCTGGCAGTTGATTTTCTGCCACCGCAATTTCGAGTTGAGCCAGCAGCGGAGGCAAACTCTTCTTTGCTTCTAAATATGGTGCTAGAAAATCGCGGCGCTTCGTCAACCCGTAACCCCGAATGCCCGTTTCCGCATCCACCACAGTGGTTAACAAGCGGTTGGTTCCGTGAAGTATTTCCTTATGAGTATCTGCTCGCTTTCTTATCTGTATTGCACTATCCCGGAGTCCTGCAATTGCGATCAGCGAAGCAAACAGACAAATCACGGGGATAGCAACGATGACTGTTCCCCGCTGGCGAATTGGTCGGTCTGTCCATACAAAGTGGACGAAGCGATCGAGCAAATACTTCACGGATATTGTGAGGAGAAAGTTTGCTGCCAGTATATCGCTTTTTGGCAATTTATGCTATGGAACAGCTTGTTTTTTTTATGTTTGGCGATCGCCCGGGCGTAACCGTAGAAACTAGATTATGCCCCGGCGATGGCTAGCTACTGACAGTGACAGAAGATTTTTTAGCAAGGTTTTTAAGCCCAAGCAAGGAGAAGGAAAAGCGTTTTTTCGGCAGCGAGATAGCAGGCACAGCAGAAACACTTGTTTCTACTTTACTTTCCTGTTCGCTTTCGGCTTTGGGTTTCAAACTAGAGTCTGTTTCGCAAACATTCTGAACTGCTGGAACTACAGTCCATTTGCCTGTAGTGGGATCGCGATAAGAAGTGAAAGGATTTATTTTTAGCGGTTGACTGCAAGGTTTAATCATCTCGATGCACTCCTTTAATTTTGAGAACTTGTGCACTGCTGTCGGTGGCATTGCTATCTCGGCAGTAGAGGCCGCAGTTTGAAGGTTCAAGGGAGAAGGCAAAAAGCCGAATTGTGTTTCTGGGTTCTTATGCCTTTGATAATTCCTGATTTCCTGTTAACTTTTGCCTTCTACTGGTTAGCGACGATAGCATTACTTTTACCAAATTGCCTTTGTATAAGCAATACCCCCACCCCCCCCCTGTGGCAGGTTGAGGTGCGGATTTTAAATGCAGGAAGGCGCTATATTCTGGTTGTGGCACAAGTTTGGGATAATAAAAGTATTCTAGGCTGGGAAAAAATGCGACTGTGTGATCGGCAACAGAGGTCGATCGCGATCGGTATCACAATTAACAGGGAATTGGTTATTGGTTATTGGTTATTGGTTATTGGTTGTTGGTTATTGGTTGTTGGTTATTGGTTGTTGGTTATTGGTTATTGGTTATTGGTTGTTGGTTATTGGTTATTGGTTGTTGGTTATTGGTTGTTGGTTATTGGTTGTTGGTTATTGGTTGTTGGTTATTGGTTGTTAGTAATGGCGAATTATTGCATCTTTTACCCATCCGTTAAATCTGTTAAATCCCCATCGCATGGGGAGCATCTCAGTTTTGCAAGAAACATTTTTTATCTTTCGTGCTGTCCCCGCACAGCAAAGCTTATACACGCACGCGAGCGGGGACGCTCGCACTATAAATAATGCAAAACTGAGATGCTCTCCATCGCGTGCTCGTTGCCTTCTTCCTTCTCCCTTCTCCCTTCTGACAACTGTCAACTGTCAACTGTCAACTGTCAACTGTCAACTGTCAACTGTCAACTGTCAACTGTCAACTGTCAACTGTCAACTGACAACTGTCAACTGTCAACTGTCAACTGTCAACTGTCAACTTTGACCTTTAATTGAACAATAAAAGTAGAGCCAACACCTAACTGACTCTCAAGAGTGATATCGCCGCCCATCATCTGGCAAAACAAGCGGCTAATCGCCAATCCCAAACCAGTGCCTCCGTACTTGCGAGTAGTCGAAGCATCCCCTTGCATAAAAGGTTGAAACAAACCCTGCTGCTGTTGTTCAGACATTCCAATCCCCGTATCAGATACCTGCAAATAAACCCAATCGCTATCGCCTGCTGGCTCGCGAGTGGCGCCCAGCAGCACCGTTCCACCTTCGGTAAACTTGAGGGCATTTGAGAGCAAATTAAACAAAATTTGCCTGACTTTAGTTAAATCTGCATACATTACTCCCAAATTTGGAGAGCAAGAAACTTCTAATTGATTGTGATTTTTTTCAACTAAAGGGTGCAAAGTTGCAACAACTTCTTCTATTAAATTGCCGAGGTCAAATTCTTCTAAGTAAACCTCCATCCGACCGGCTTCTATCTTAGAAAGGTCGAGAATATCGTTAATTAAAGTCAGCAAGTGTTTGCCGGCGTTACGAATTTTTTGGGTATCGGGGATGAAGTCATCGAGTCCGGAGTCCAGTGCTTCTTCTTCTAGCATTTCGCTGTAACCGATAATGGCGTTGAGCGGCGTTCGCAGTTCGTGGCTCATATTGGCTAAAAAAGTGCTTTTAGCTCTGGAAGCTGCTTCTGCTTTGTGTAAGGCTTCTTGCAAGGCGATTTCGGCTCTTTTACGATCGGCAATTTCGCTGCGGAGCAGTTGATTGGTGGCGGTGATTTGAGCGGTGCGCTGATCGACGGTCATTTCTAGCTGCGCTTTGGCTTTGGAGAGTGCTTCCTGAGCTCGCTGGCGTTCAAATCCTTCGATCGCCAGCGCGACTAAATTTGCTAAAGAATCGGCGAAGGTGCGCTCCTCCAGAGCCCACTGGCGGGGCGCGCCGATATGTTCTAGAGAGAGGATGCCCACGATCTGGCCGCCGAGCCTAATTGCTACATTTAAGATCGATGAATTTGGCTTGCTCTTATTCGGCAGCACACCGGAATGTTCGGCGATCGATGATAAGTGGCACAAGTTTGTTTCGATCGAGTTTTGAGTGTGCGGCGCCGGTTCTAAACCATTGTCTTCAGCTAGATTTTCGCCCGGCGCGTCGTTTTCTATATCTAAAATTGAAAATTTTAAATCGCTTGCTGATATGCACTGGCGGCTCAAATGATGCTCGTGAGTGCGATCGTACAAGTCGAGACAAACTAATTTGAGGTTGGGGATTTTAAATTGAGAATGATTGACTGACTCGTTATCGTTTCGGGGGGCCGCCTCTGTATCGAGAGATTCTTTTTGGTTGCGGGCGATCGCTCTGTGGGTAAAATTTAGCTGAGGATCGATCGGGTAGCCAGTTCCCAATCTGTCGTGGTTGTAAAGCCAGACGCTGACTTTTTCCACCTCCAAAGTGCGCGCAGCAGCCTCAGTAATTTCGCGAATTCCCACAGTCAGCGCACCGCTGTTGAGAGTCCTCTGCCGCCCTAGCTGCAACAGGGCCAGACTCTGCCGCCGGAGCCGCTTTTCGCTCTCTTGGAGAATGTTTTCTGCTTGCTTGCGCTGAGTGAGATCGTACAAGGCGCACAATGCCGTCGGCTGACTCTTAAACTGGAGGGACTGAACCGAGAGAATTGCCCAGAAAGGGGTTCCGTCTGATTTTTTGCAGTGGAGTTCGTAGTTTTGCAGGTATCCGTCTTGGGCGAGGGCTTCGAGTACCTTTGGGCGATCGGCGGGGTTGAGGTAAAAGTCTGGGGTACAGCAGCCGATCAATTCTTCTAGGGGTATGTTTAGCAGAGAAGCCAATTGAGCGTTTGCATACAAAATTAAGCCGTCCGAGAGACGAGAAACCAATACCGGAACGGGAGTTGCCGAGGCGATCGCCCGAAACTGCTGTTCGCTTTCGCGCACGGCCAACTGAGCTTGAGAGAGCAAGTGAGCTTCCATCGTATCCGAATGTTGGGTGGTAGTCTCCAGCAAGATTTCTAGATCGGACTTTTCGCGTTTCAAGTTTTCTAGTTCCGCACTCAGTCGCTGAACGTCCAAAAGTAGCTGTTCTCTCGATGGTTCTTCCTGCATAGCAATTGAAAATTGGTAATTTTTAGTCTGAGAGGGAAGTTTTTTACAGTTTGGTGCTAACTTAACTATGACTTATTCGCATTAACTTCAGGTGCTCTCATCCTGGTTCCCCAAGGCGGGATAGGTGAACACCTTTACCTTGTGCGATTTACCGAAAATCTGGGTTTAAAGCCCCGTCATAAGCTTGACGGCTACCAACGGTAGAATGCGGGTTCTGGGTTCCAGTATCTGTGAAATATTAACGGTAGAATGAGGCTTTGGGTCGCTGCTCAAAAAACAGTCCGGGGTATTGATATAGGCAAGTGTAATATAAGATAGGAGGTAAGACAATGCTAGTTTTTGAGTTCAAAACATATGGGAAATCCAGTCAGTTCGCGGCAGTAGATGAAGCAATTCGTACTGCCAAATTCATTCGCAATAGTTGTATACGCTATTGGATGGATAATCAAAAGGTTGGTCAGAACGATCTACAAAAATACTGCGCTGTACTGGCTAAAGAATTCCCATTTGCTTCAGAACTCAACTCAATGGCTAGACAAGCTAGCGCAGAGAGAGCATGGTCTTCTATCTCCCGATTCTACGATAACTGTAAACGGAAAGTTACGGGTAAAAAAGGGTTTCCACAATTTCAGAAAGATTGTCGTTCTGTTGAATACAAGACATCTGGTTGGCAACTTGCTTCGGACAGAAAATCCATAACTTTTAGTGACAAAAAAGGAATTGGAAGGTTAAAACTGAAAGGGACGCGGGATCTAAACTTCTATCAAATTAGCCAGATTAAACGGGTGAGATTGGTAAAAAGGGCGGATGGTATATACGTTCAGTTCTGTATTGATTTTAACCGAACGGAGAATACAAAACCAACCGGAAATACCATAGGTCTAGACGTTGGTTTAAAGGAATACTACACCGACTCTAACGGATTGATGGTTGGAAATCCTAAGTTCCTCCTCCGGAGTGAAAAAGTTCTTAAACGTTCAGGGCGACGTGTCTCTAGAAAGGCAAAAAATTCAAAAAATAGAGGCAAGGCTAGACAGATTCTAGGTAAGCGACACCTCAAAATAAGTAGGCAACGTAAAGACCACGCTGTAAAGTTAGCGCGGTGCGTAGTTCAGTCCAACGACTTGATAGCTTACGTAGGCGCTTCGCCGTGCCGAAGGCAGATTTGAGAATCAAAAACATGGTGAAGAATCACTGTCTGGCTAAGTCTATTAACGACGCATCTTGGTATCAATTTCGTGTCTGGCTTGAATACTTTGGCAAAGTATTTGAGAGGGTAACGGTGGCGGTAAGTCCGCAATATACCAGCCAAGAATGCTCCCTTTGCGGTGTAATTGTGAAGAAAACGCTATCTACTAGGACGCACGTCTGTAAGTGCGGTTGTGTAATGGATAGAGACGAAAACGCAGCTAGAATCATCCTGAGTCGAGGATTAGGTACGGTAGGGCATACCGGAACCTTTGCACTTGATGCAAGCAACGCTTTAGGAGATGAAGCCTCTACTCTTGTTGGAGAAATCCTGCTCGAGCAAGCTACATCGTAGATTAAAGAATCCCGCGGTACGGCCGGGGAGTGTCAATAATCCAATTCTAAGTGTAAGGAAGGCATCAGCCGCTGCAAGTTCTTGAGCGATTTTCCCTGCCATGGTATCTGTTTTGAGCCTTGTATGCTGATTTGAATATTTTTTAGCTGGCGCACTTTGATCACAAATTTTGATATAATGTTAATTCCTGAACTATTTAAAAATTCTAGTTTTCGCAAGTCTAGAGTAATCATATTAGGCGAGGAGTCCGTCACTTCGTTGAGCAGATCGACGATCGGCGCGTATTCTTCCATCTGGCTGATGCGAAACGAGCCGCAGCAGGTAACTGTTTGGGTAGCGCGATCGTACTCAATGCTGTAATCTTTGGTCTCAATATCCATACTTTTGTCACTTGTCGGTTATGAACGGTAAAGGGGCTTTGGCTGCGGGAGCGAGGATGGAGAGTCAGTCTATGTTAGATTTAAAAATTGAAGAATGAGAGATTTACCAAAAGATTGGGTCTAAAGCCCCGTCCTTATAGGACGGCTTTAATTGCGGGTGTAAAGATTCATAAATCAGTTTATTTATACTCACAATAGTTTATAAACATGATAAAATAGTTCCATGATTGTACTAGAGTTTAGGTTGAAAGGCAACCCACAGCAATACCGAGTCATCGACGAGATGATCCGCACAGCTCAGTTTGTCCGAAACAAAGCTCTTAGATATTGGATCGACAATCAGGGAGTCAAACTACTTGACCTCTACAAACAATGCGCCATCATGGCGAAAGAGTTTGAATGGGCAGGAAAACTTAACTCAATGGCGCGTCAAGCGATGGCCCAACGTGCCATTTTTGCTATTCAACGTTTCTTCTCTAATTGTAAAGCTAAGAAGCCAGGAAAAAAGGGATATCCGCAATTCAAAAAGCACACTCGTTCCGTAGAGTATAAGACATCAGGTTGGAAGCTTTCTACCGATAAAAGATGTCTGACTTTTACGGACGGTTTTGCTGCGGGAACATTCAGGTTGCTCGGTAGTCGAGACTTGCATTTCTACTCACCCAAGGAAATCAAACGAGTTAGGGTAATTCGTCGTGCCGATGGTTACTACACTCAGTTTTGTATAAATGTAGAGCGGACAGAATCAGTGATTCCGACTGGTAAAGCTATTGGGATAGATGTGGGATTAAACCATTTCTATACCGATAGTAGTGGGGAGACCATGACAAATCCTCGGCATCTTCGTAAAAGTGAAAAAGCTTTAAAGCGGTTGCAGAAACGAGTTTCACGGAAAAAGAAAGGTTCTGGTAATCGAAAGAAAGCAATCAATAAGCTAGGTAGAAAACACTTGAAAGTTAGTAGGCAGCGCAAAGACTTCGCCATTAAGACGGCGTTGTACGTGGTGAAATCTAGCGATTTCGTAGCTTACGAAGACCTTCAGGTGAGAAATATGGTGAAAAACCATAAACTTGCGTTGGGAATTAGCGATGCAGCGTGGTCACAGACTTGATCATTATTTGCAATACTTTGGAAAAGTGTATGGTAAAACAGTAGTTGCTGTAGCACCTGGGTACACTTCCCAAGATTGCTCAAGTTGTGGAAATCGTGTCCAGAAGTCGCTATCCGTCAGAACTCATATTTGCCTGTGTGGCACGGTGTTAGACCGCGACCATAATGCAGCTTTGAATATCCTAGCGAAGGGATTAAAGCAATCAGGAATTATTTTAAATACGGTGGGGCACACCGGAATTAACGCTTGGGGACAGACCGACCTCTACTCGTTGGTGGTGGCATCAACGAGCAAGTTGACTGATTGATCCAAGAATCCCCGTGCGTTCACGCCGGGGAGTGTCAATACTCCACAGATGAATCTGGGAGCAGAGGAACCTGATTCTAAAATTTGGGGCGACTGGCGACTCCTGTCGGGGAATTCTATCCGTGTTTGGGCGGGGGGCACGCTGGCACGATCCAAACTGGGCCGTTTGCCTTTGTTTGTGTAACTTGCACTGGATATACTGCCAACTGTATCATTGTCAGAGGGCAGTTAGGAGTGTTTTTGGGGATTGATCTGTTGCGAGGCAATTTGAAATAAATCATCCAACTGTAGACCAGCTCTAAACCCTGGTAGTCATCAATTATTCCCAATCTCAAATCTTCTATACTACTATGCAAAACTTGTATAAGTTGTCAATCATAAATTCGGGGGAAGAGAGGATTTTCGATTTTCGATTTGGGATTGATTCCACGGATAAATCACGTGGCGGGTACCACAGGTCGAAATTCGCTTGTCAAGGTTGATGAGACCTGGTTTTGCTGAAGCTCTGCGATCGATCGCTTCTGTTTTTTCGATCGAGTTGCCATTGACAAAATCACCAAAATGTGAGAGATATTTCATATCTGGTACAGCAGTGAGTTGGAGAATATTTAATGGCAACTTCAGAAATTACAGAAAAGCTTTTGGCTGCTAAAAAAGCTAAGGGAATTAGTTTTGCCGAGTTGGAAAAAGTTTTGGGTCGCGACGAAGTTTGGATTGCGGCGGTTTTTTACCGTCAAGCTACCGCATCGTTGGATGAAGCCGAAAAAATTGTCTCGGCTTTGGGATTGGATGGCGAGACGGCTGCGGTGCTGTGCGAACCTCCGTTAAAAGGTTCTTTGGATGCAGCAGTTCCGGTTGACCCGTTGATTTATCGCTTCTATGAAATTATGCAGGTGTACGGGATGCCGCTCAAAGCAGTGATCCACGAAAAATTTGGTGACGGGATTATGAGCGCGATCGACTTTAGTTTGGATGTCGAGAAAGAAATAGACCCAAAAGGCGATCGAGTGAAAATAATTATGTCGGGAAAATTTTTGGAATACAAAAAATGGTAAGCCAGTTTGGTTTCGGCAGAAGGCTTGCTTTCGGGACTTATGTAGAAGGCCTTGCCTTCGTCAGAATTTTTTATTATTCCCAAGGACTAAGGTAATATAGGGGTATGAAGCGGTCGGACTATGCCAAGAAAGCAGGAGTTTCCTATAATACTGCTCGCAGATGGTGGAAATCTGGTCAGAGCGAGGGCGATCGGCAAGGAAAACCGAGAAGTGAATTTTAGAGTTGCAGTCGAGTTCAGCTAGCAAAGGAGAAGAAGAATGAGATTGGTAGAGCGTCACATTATTGATAAAAGTCACAGTTTCTCTAAGGAGTGCGACGATTTAGCATGGCGTTCCAAAAATCTCTACAACTATTGTAATTACTTAGTGAGGCAGTCTTTTGTTTTAGAGAATACTTATCTTGATAATTGCCAAATCTATCATGAAGTTAAATCTCATGAATCCTACAAGGCGCTTCCTGCCAAAGTCAGCAATCAAGTCCTGATTAGTCTGCATCGAAACTGGAAGTCATTTTTTGAGGCTATGAAGGAATGGAAACAAAATCCAGGCAAGTTTTTGGGCAAACCTAAATTGCCGAAGTACAAAGATAAGCTCAAAGGACGTTTCTGCGTTGTCTATGAGAAAGGAGCGATTAGCAAGCCTGCATTAGTCAAGGGATTAGTAAAGCTTTCCAAGACAAGCATTGAATTTCCCACTAAATGTCAAAATGTTCAACAGATTAGAATCATCCCGCAATCAGGTCAGTATGTCATCGAGGTAGTCTATGAAATAGCATCAAAGCTTAACCAGTTAAACTTCCAGCATATTGCAGCAATTGATATTGGAGTCAGTAACTTAGCGGCAGTAACTTCAAATCAGAAAGGGTTTAATCCTTTATTGATTAACGGCAAGCCACTCAAAGCACTCAACCAGCACTACAACAAGCAGAAAGCTAAGCTGCAATCTCTGCTCAAAGGTAAAGCTCAAACATCAAAGCGAATTCAGCAATTATCCGCTAAGAGAAACAATCAAGTTGATGGTTACTTGCATAAGGCTTCTCGCTTAATCATTAATTATCTGCTCCCGAATGAAATAGGAACGCTGGTTATCGGTAAGAATGATTTATGGAAGCAGGAGTCGAGTCTGGGAAGAAGAAACAATCAACAATTTGTTTCTATTCCTCATGCAAAGTTTGTGGAGATGCTGACTTACAAAGCTGAGTTAGTTGGAATTAAAGTAATTCTCACCGAAGAAAGCTACACTAGCAAATCAAGTTTCTTAGATAATGACCCAATCCCAACTTATGGAAAGAAGGACTCAGCACTCAAGTTCAGTGGACGTAGGATAAAGAGAGGACTCTACAAGTCAGCAGACGGAACAATAATCAATGCTGACGTAAATGGTTCTTATAACATACTCAGGAAAGTATTCCCAACAGCACTTGTGTATAGGGATAGTGGGTGTGCAGTTCGCCCGATTCGGATAACACCGAATGAATTTAAAAAAGCATGACAGGATATTTGTCCATGTTTTTGCTAACTGTTAACTTAGAAATAGAGTCCGCGAAGCTTGACTGGTTTTGGTGTCAGATCGGGAAACCTTTCTAGGGCTGAGCACTCGATCGAGCCCGCTGCAACTTCCCCAGTCAAAACAAACAACCGCAACCGTAAAGTAAGAGGCTAAATATGTCAAAATATGACTCCCATCTCAGATGCTCCTTTTGCGGTAAGTCGCAGGAGTACGTCCGCAAGTTAATAGCTGGGCCCGGCGTCTACATTTGCGATGAATGCGTGGAATTGTGCAATGAAATTTTAGAGGAGGAGTTCTTTGACTCTAGCAAAACAATTGGTCAACAGATTCCCCAGTCAGAGGTGCGAGAGTCTCAGGGACAAGGATCGAAACGCCAGAGTCGATCGAGCAAATCGAAAATTGTTCTAGCTCAAATTCCCAAACCCACAGAAATTAAACAGCATTTAGACAACCACGTCATCGGCCAGCACTCAGCCAAAAAAGTCCTTTCTGTAGCAGTTTACAACCATTACAAGCGCTTGAGCGTAGACCAAGCCAAAGACAGCGGCAAGTCTTCCCCCGACAGCGATGTCGAACTGCAAAAATCCAACATCATGCTAGTCGGGCCGACAGGTTGCGGCAAAACCTTGTTAGCGCAAAGTTTGGCACAAATGCTCGAAGTTCCCTTTGCGGTAGCTGACGCGACGACGCTGACAGAAGCTGGATATGTCGGCGACGATGTAGAAAATATTTTGCTGCGGCTGTTGCAAATGTCAGATTTTGATGTGGAATCTGCACAGCGCGGGATTATTTATATTGATGAAATTGACAAGATTGCTCGCAAAAGCGAAAACACTTCGATCACGCGGGATGTATCGGGAGAAGGAGTGCAGCAAGCGCTACTAAAAATGTTGGAAGGAACGGTGGTTAATGTGCCTCCGCAAGGCGGTCGCAAACATCCTTACCAAGATTTTATTCAAGTTGACACGAGCAAGATTCTATTTATTTGTGGCGGTGCTTTTGTCGGTTTAGAAAAAATAGTAGAACAGCGTTTGGGTAAAAAATCTTTGGGCTTTATTCAGCCAACAGAAAGCGACAGCAACTCGACTTTGCCGGCAAAGGATAAGCGGGCGGCTGATATTTTGCAGCAGGTACAGCCGGATGATTTGGTTAAGTTTGGTTTGATTCCTGAGTTTGTCGGGCGGATTCCGGTGGTGACGGTGATTTCGCCGCTGGATGAGGCGGCTTTGATGCAGATTTTGACTGAGCCCCGGAATGCGCTGGTGAAGCAGTATCAGAAGCTGTTGAAGATGGATAGCGTGGAGTTGGAATTTGAGCCGGATGCGCTGCGGGCGATCGCCCAGGAGGCCTACCGTCGCAAAACCGGCGCGAGAGCTCTCCGCAGCATTTTGGAGGAGTTGATGCTGGATGTGATGTACGAGTTGCCTTCTCGCAAGGATGTGGCTCAGTGTACGATTACGAAGGAAATGGTCGAGAAGCGATCGACTGCCGAGTTGCTGTGGCATCCCGCATGGCGGCAACAGCACGAAACAGCTTAATTTGTAGTTTGTAGGGTGCTTGTGGCGCACCCTACAAGCTTGGCAAATTTACTTTATGACAGTTAAAAAAATGTCAGTCAATGTAGTTAAAGCCAGTAAAAAATCGAGATTGTCAGTATCCAGTTTGCTGCCGAGGATTGCAATTTACAGCGCGCTTGTGGCTGGCATCATGGCGTCATGTTACGATTTCAAACTCAATACGATCGCCCTGCCCTCGTCCCCGCCAAGGGGTAAGACATTTTTAGAAGGCAGACAGTATATTACAAGCATCAATAGAGGGCAGCAAGCTTACTATGCAGAGTACGGTCAATTTAGCGATTCCATTGCAAAATTGGGTCTGGGACTTAAAGAACAGACCAAGAACTATAATTACACGATCGTCTCATCAATGGGTCCGGTTCAAACTAGGCACAATCACCGCGAACCAGCACAATTTGAAAGCGCGATCGCGAGCGCCAAACCTACTGATAGGAACCCCGAGAGATCCTACACTGGCGCAGTATTTGCTTACAAACAAAAGGGTAGCAATCTAATAAAAACTATTAGTGCTATATGCGAGAGCGATCGGGAGAACGCAAGTTCTGCAGAAACTTGGAGTCCGCCAACTTTTGACGGCAAAGAAATTCACTGCCAGCCCGGAACAAGGTTACTGCCCGGTTAACTTCCAGCCCGGAACGTTAATGTAAGACCTTGAAACTATTTTGCGTCACTTTTTGACCGTCTAAGTAAAATTGAAACTGCCAATTGCCAGGTTTGTCATCTTGTTTAAAATTGTACCAGCACCAAGTATTTAATCGATCGCCCGTCGTTTTTAAATAAGATTGACTCTGGGCTGCGAATAGTCCTTCAGGGTTGACAACCTTACAATAACTTCTATATTTTCCTTCTGGCAAGTTAGTAGCACTTACACTAAAGTAGACTTTCTTTTTTTGTTTCAAAGACCAAACATCTCTAGTTTTTTTCGATTCTAATTCGTCAGTTAACATCACTTGAGTCTGAGGATTTAACTTTACTGCGTTGATTATTCGTTTGAGATTGGCTGCTGTTTGAGGTTCGGGAAATTTCCAGAGTAAAGGAATAAAAATAGCAGCAATTGCTGTTAATAATCCGACTGATATCAGTGCGAGTTTTGACTTGTTACGCTGCTGAACTACCTCTAGGGGAATCAAAGCATTGAGGGCAGCATCCGCCGAAGGATAGCGGTGTTTGAAATTAGGTTCCACCATTTTTTGCAGCCAGTCAAGAAACTCTGGAGTTAGCTGCGGCAAGCGATGTTTAAAATTAATCGGCCCGGTATCGTCCATCAAGCTGCCAATTTCGGTAGAATTGATGCCGATTAGCAAGCAAATTAGCGTCGCGCCGAGGCTGTATAAATCGGATGCGACTGTTAGCTGGCGGTTGAACATTTGTTCTGGCGGCATAAAGCCCAAAGTGCCTTTGACAACGCTGCTGGCGGCCACTTCTCCCCCCCCGATTCTAGCAAATCCAAAATCGACAAGGCTGACATTTAGGCGATCGTCCACCAAGATATTTTCCGGCTTTAAATCTCTGTGGATAACTGGCGGCACCCGATTTTGCAAGTATTTGAGTATTTCTAACACAGAAATAGCAATTTGCTTAGTTTTTTGCGGTGTTTGCTGCGGCGAAGTTGCGAGGGAATTGGCATCTTTGTATTCCTGTACCATGCAGAAACCCGATGCAGTTTGGAAGGAATCTAAATAACGGGGAATGTTGGGGTTATCGAGTGCGCGCAAAATCTGAATTTCTTTTTCATAAGCTTGATATTCCGCCCAATTAGCACCAGTCTGGGCAAATTGAAATTGTTTGACAACGACGGAACGTTTAGTATTAATTTCGGTAGCAAGATAAGTAACTCTACCGCCCGCCCGGTTGTGTCCGAGTTCGCGAGTTATTTGATAGCCGTAGTTAGAAAAATCAGGAAAATCATTCATAGGTTTAGTAGTAAGAATTTCATTCATTAAAAACAGTAGAATATCGCCGAACAGTTGGTTAAGGTTTAATTAAATTTGGTTCTGATTTGCGATAGTTGGCAAGGATTCTTTTTGGTCGAAAAACAATGAGTTCAAGTAATGGAATAGCAGTAACTGATAGAAAGGCGATAGTCACTCCTCCGACTGCCCACATTTCCATTGGTTCAACCCATTCTATTTGAGTAAAAAGATTTACAAATACTCGCAATACTACTCCTAAGCTAGTACAAAATCCGGCAGTGAGAAAGGCTATATTGACAGCATCTACCTTAATAAATTTTTGGATCGTTAGCTCGGAAATTAGATTGTAAACCATCGAATTAGCTGTTGTGTAAAAAATAGGAGCAATCAAAATAAAACCTAGGATTTTTAGACCACTTTCATCCCAGATTAGTTCCATAAAACTATACGATACACAACCTAATGCAGATAACAATAAAAAACGGAATAAAATACTTACAGGTCTATTTATTTTACCCAATAAATGTCCAATTAAAGTTAAGACTGGAGCTATCGTTATCACAGCAAACGCACTAAATAATTGATGAATTGTATTAGCGTCACCGCTTATTAAATTAAAAAAAACTAAAATAACGACGGTCACAATATATAATATCAATCCAATTAACCAACCATATAACGATCCAAACCAATTAGACTTAAGTCGATTTAATTTTGCCGTGATTGTGATTTCAGCCAGAGCAAATCCATATAAGGCACTGGAAAAAATACCGCTAGTAGTTAAATAGTTGTAGCCAGTTAAATTGAGATATGCAATCAGGTTCAACAGAAAACCAGCCACAACAAAGCAGCACATAAAATTCAGTCTTCCCTTATACAAGAAAGTAGTTTTTTTGGGTATGGGTAGGGGAGAAGTTGTGACTTGCAATTCAATTGTATAAGTATCCGGCTCAGAATTTGCGTGCAATACAAGCTGACGATTGTAAGTTGTATCAGCTAATAATTTACCAGTATCAATTATGATTTTGCAGTCAACCTCATTGCTTTCAAAATTCTGTGGTTCAAAGGAGATCCAAGGGTGGTCATAAGGTGTGTGGGGCGGGTCACTCGGATGCGGTGCGACTTCCCATCTGCCGCAAAGTATTGTATCTGGAATTGGGTTGCTGATTGCGAGGGATTGTGTTAATATTTCTCTATAGTCTGTAGCAATACTATTTAGCCGATCGCGCTCAAGCCTCACTTTCGGCAAACTGCTGGCATCAAGAGACCTCAAAGCCGTCAAAGCATCAGCCGCCGACTTGTATCTATCTTGAATTCTCGGCGCTACCATTGTTTCCAGCCAGTTCATCCAACCCTGCTGCAAGGGCGGGACTAAATGCCGAAAATGAATGCTATAATTATCGTCGATCAAGTTGCCGACATCCACAGATTTTGTACCAGTCAACAAACAAATTAGCGTCGCGCCCAAGCCGTACAAGTCGGATGCTTCTGTTAATTGCCGGTTAAACATTTGCTCCGGTGGCATGAATCCCATTGTGCCTTTGACAACGCTGCTGGCGGCGATGTTTCCGCCTCCCAAGCGCGCAAAACCGAAGTCTACTAGGTAAACATTTAACTCGTCATCGATTAACAAGTTTTCCGGTTTGATGTCGCGGTGGATTACGGGCGGTTTTTGGGATTGCAGGTAAGCTAAAATTTCTAAAGTGGCGATCGCAATTTGTTTAATATCCGGCGGCGAGAAATTACGGGCGATCGCACTTTCGGCATTTTTGTATTCCTGCACCATGCAAAATCCGCTGTCAGTCCCGAAAGCATCGAGATAGCGGGGAATTCCAGGGAAATCCAAACTTTCGAGAACTTTGATTTCCTGTTCGTAAGCTTCGTATTCTGTCCAGCTAGCACCTAATTGGGCGAATTGAAATTGCTTAATTACAACGAAGTTTGTTGTGTTAATTTTTGTGGCGAGATAGGTAACGCGGCCGCCCAAACTGTTGTATCCGAGTTCGCGGATTACTTGATAGCCATGGGTGGAAAAGTCGGGAAAAGCTTTGTTCATAAGGTTTGTAGTGAGGACTTCAGTCCGCAGAAATATCAGAGGACTAAAGTCCTTACTACGAACAGGGTTAATTTATGTGGTTAGATATTAAAAATCGCTGTTACCAAGATAACTTTTTTGGGAAAGGGTGGCAAGTGTGATAGGATTTGAATTCGCGATCGGTTCTAGCGGGGAGCAGCCGCCAGAGGAAACGGGGAAAGTTCGGTGCAAGTCCGGCGCTGTCCCGCAACTGTAATGAGGTTTGTAGTAAGGACTTCAGTCCTCTACCTCTAAAGTCAGAATGCCCGCCGATATCTAACTCACTTTTGAACGCATCTACGAGGTATGGATGATGAATGGAACTAAACGAAACACGGTTGTACGCACAAAACACTGTCTTTTGGTTTGCACTGCTTGCGCTAGTGTTTGGAAAGATGGCAAGCGCCAAGGTAAAAGTGGCGGCCAACAATTTATGGAAGATTTATCTAAACTCGCTAAAGATTGGGAGTTGTCTGATGAGTTTGAGATTCAAGAAGTTGAGTGCATGAGTGCTTGCAGTCACTCTTGTGCGGTCTCTTTTGCTGCTGCTGGAAAGTATACTTATCTGTTTGGTGATTTGCCTCCAAATGAACCGGAAAGTGTCGAAGCTGTACTCGAATGCGCGGGTCAATACTATGCTAAACCGGATGGTTTGTTGCCTTGGTCTGAGCGTCCTCAAGCTCTGAAAAAAGGTGTGTTGGCTAAGATTCCACCACTGGGAAATTAGAGATAAGGAGCGAAAAATTGGCGTTGCTGAACTTGAGTATGAATTCACATTTTTTACCCTTGAGTAAAACATAGACTTTTTGGGTATAACTCAATTCATACTGTCAATCAGCAATGCGATTGTGTGCTTAGGTAAAGGTTCGTAGTGAGGACTTGAGTCCTCTGTTTTGATGAGGACTAAAGTCCTCACTACGAACCTGTCGTTGATGCTTGCATTCTCAACCAGCTAAATACTTGTTCGGCGGTGATATTCAAGGGAATGATTTCGGGTACGGGAACGACATCGCTACCTTCGCAGAATTGCGGTTGTTGATTGGGTAAAAATGCTAAAATCGATCGATCGCCTGGATCGACTAGCCATCCCAACTGACAGCCATGTTCGAGACAGTGAATAATTTTTTTAGTTACGCGGTTTGAGCTTTGTTCTGGCGATAGAATTTCGATCGCCCAATACGGTGCAATTAGCACATTGTCTACTAATTCGCCACTCTCATCAAATTGAATTTGTTCCCACAATAGTACAGAAATATCGGGAACAATCGAGCGCCCGCCAAACGTACACCGCAACTCTGGAAAAGCGTAAGCTATCTTGGGTTCCTCTACCACTTCATTAATGGTACGCAGGAATCGCCCCTGGAGACGAGAATGCTTTGTTTTAGGCATAGGTTTTTGGATGATTTCGCCCTCAATGTATTCGCTGGCTGGTTTAGTTTCTGGCAGTTTCAGAAATTCTTCAAGGGTAATGCGCTCAGTTGCGATCGTCATAAATAAATTCCTCCATGCTAGCGATCTTCAGTATAAGCGAAACAATATTTATCTGGGATACAACTGGTGTTAATTTGCCTAATTTTTGGGAACAATCTGCTGTTTAAATTCAAACACGTTAGGATTTTTGGGGTCATAAAAAGCCCGCAACCAATGCACGTTTGGAGAACCAAAAGTTTCAACTCTGGTAAAGTTTAGCAGTCTGGGGAGTTGAGTGTCATCGTCAAAACGAGGTAAAGGTTTGTCGATGCGGAAATAGTGAGTATCGCCATGCACGAATACGACTTGTCCGGGAAAATTGCGGGTTTCTGTTTCCAGAGTTGCGATAAAATCGTTGTAGCCGGTTATTCTTTTGTCGGTTCGATCGAGTTCAAAGCCCGGATTTGCTTGTGCAACTAATATGATTCCTTTGCTGTTGCTGCGTTTTGCTGAAGCAAAAGATTCTTTAATCCAGGCTAAATTAGCGAAATTGCGATCGGCATATTCTTTATCCTGTTCGGGAGTCCGGCCAAAATTGTTGTTGCTTCCCGGCATATTTATCGCCAAAAATGTTATCCCGTTATAAATCCAGCGGACATTTTCACGATATTTAGCAAACTGCGAATTTTCGCTTTGGCGGGTGAGAGTTAAGGTACGTTTCCCCAAACTTTGAGTGCCTTTGTTGAAGATTTCCCGCAGTTTAGCAAGTCTTTCTATGGGATTGTTGTAACTGGCGTTATTTGAACGGTGACAGTCAGTCCATTCGTTATCACCATAGGCGAGAATGAAGGGCATTTCAAATTTATTAAATAACTGCTGGCGGCTGACAAAAGTTGCATCATCGCAGACAGATCCACCGCTTTTGATATCGCCGTCGTGAATGACAAAGGCTGCGGGCGATCGATTGATATCTGCAATCAAATTCGGAAATTTTGCTTCTTGTTCTGCGCTGTAAGGCAAATCGCCAATTAAGGCAAATTCAAAAGGTCGATCGCTCGAACTCTGAGCGTAACTCAAAATACCAAAACCCGTAATTGAGAAGAAAACAATAAAGGCAATAATGAGATATTTTTTTGTCATTTATTTGGGTGTAACTAATCGAGTCATTATAAATTGCGTAATCCGAACAAAGAACCCGGGCTTTTTAAGGAAGATTGAGAGTTTTTAGCCAATATTTTTGTTGAAAAACTTAGTTTCCAGCCAACGGTGTGCAAGGCATAATGATGATATCATAGATGCCGATAAATCACTCTTAAAAGTTATGACTTTTCGTCGGTTGCTTTCGGTAATTGCCGTGTTTTCGATCGCAAGCTGCGACATCCAAGCGCCAAAAACCAATATACAGCGTACAGAAAGCCGTAGCTTGCGGGGCGGGACGCCATCGCCAATTGCAACACCTGCACCGGCTAAACCCAAGTCTGAGATTAAAGAAGCGCAACTAATTGCTGTCGGCGATATCATGATGCACATTACTCAAACAATCTCGGGCTACGATGCAAAAAAGCAAACATACAATTTTGACAGCTTCTTCGCACCAGTTAAAAGTATCCTGTCAAAGGGCGATTGGGTAACGGGAAACCTGGAAACACCTTTAGCGGGCGAAGATGCGGGCGGATATACGGGATATCCGCTATTTAACGCACCAGTGCAATTACTGGATGCTGCGAAAAAAGCTGGATTTAATATCTTGACAACCGCGAATAATCATGCTTTGGATCGGGGAGAAATAGGGGTAATTAGGACGATCGCAAATTTGGGCGATCGCAAAATTGCATCAACAGGGACAGCCAAGTCTAAAGCAGCGGGCGATAGGATTTTGATCGTCACCAAAAACAACATATCGCTAGCCATGCTAGCCTACAGCTACGGCACAAACGGCATCCCGATACCCAAAGGCAAAGATTACCTAGTTTCGCTAATCGACGAAAAACAGATAATCAAAGACATCGCCAAAGCCCGAAAAAAAGGAGCAGATGCGATCGCAATTTCCCTGCATTTTGGCGACGAATATCAGCGACAGCCAAACACCCAACAAAAACAATTAGTTGAAAACATTTTAAAAGCCGGTGCAGACATCATTCTCGGCAGTCATCCCCACGTCGTCCAGCCTTACAAAATATTTAAATTCAAAGGAAAGAATGGGAAAACCAGAAAGGCCGTAGCAATTTATTCAATGGGAAACTTCATCTCGGGGCAGACCAAAGATTATACAGACTTAGGCGTAATTGTGCAAATAAATATCCGCAAGAAATTTCCCGAAAAAACCACAGAAATTATCAGCATTAAAACAATTCCGACTTGGGTACACCGCTATACTTTGAACAATAAATCTAAGTATCGCATTTTGCCGTTAGAAACAACCGTCACTCAGAAAAAAGATGCGCTGCTAGCAACTTCGCAGTATCCAGTTTTAAAAGCATATCTACAAGAAATGAACAATCATCTTAACTCATTGAATAACAAAGATAAGACGGCGGTTGAAACCGCGCCTAGACAAACAAATTCCGCCTCCGCGGAATGAAGAAAATAACGCGACAATATTTCGTTGTTACCCGCAGATTCAGAAAAACCTGGTTTCTTGATTGCGGTAGCCGAGAAACCGGGTTTTTTTCGACAATATTTCGTTGTCACCCGCAAATTTATAAAAAACCCGGTTTCTTTAGTCGGAGTGCGTAAGTTGTGATTTTCACTTCAACTGCTGAATTAGCCAATCAATCGCCCCCGACACATCAGCAACCCGCTCAACATTAGGAATCGGAGTCCGCTGCACCATTACAACACGAATACCCAACTCCCTAGCGGCGATAATTTTTGGATATGTCGCTGCACCACCGCTGTTTTTGCTAACAATTGTATCAATCTGATATTCCAAGAGCAATTGCCGCTCGTCTCCCAATGAAAAAGGCCCCCTTGCTAATAATAATTCACCATGAGGAACAAGAGTATTTGGTGCCGGAGGATCGATCGCCCGCATCAAACACCAAACATCCTCCAAACCCGCAAACTCCGCCAATTCCTGCCTCCCAATCGTCAGAAACACCCGCCGAGAATGCCCTGACAAAGCCCTTGCAGCCTCCGAGTGGCTGGCGACTTCAATCCAGCGATCGCCCTCCACGGCCTCCCACGCAGGGCGCACCAGCATCAAATGAGGGACATGACACTCAGCCGCAGCCACCGCAGCATTGGCTGAAATCTGCGCTGCAAACGGATGAGTCGCATCAATTAAAAAGTCGATCGGGCTACAACGCAAAAACTCAGCCAGCCCAGCCGCCCCACCAAACCCCCCAATCCGCACCGTACCCGTTTTTGGGGTCAAAGGCTGTTTAGTCCGCCCTGCAAGCGAAGATATCACCTCGATATCAGCAATTTGAGCAGCTCTGGCAGCTACTTCAATAGCATCACCCGTTCCGCCCAAAATTAATAAGCGTTTTTTCATAAAATTACTTTTAACTGATAAGATTTAACCAACGACCGCAATTTAGGTTAATAATATATTTAAGCTGTTCTGTATTTAAATTGTTCTGTGTCAAAAACAAATCAAAGTCTTGTGGGATGGGCTTCTAGCCCGTCCCAAATACTCAATTTAAATACGCAACAGCTTAGTAAAGTTTCAACTGCCACCAAAGATGATTCGCTCACTTTTCACATTTTTTACAGTATTAATTGTAACCGGGTTAGTTTGGTTGGGAAATATCGCGCCCGCCGCCGCACAACTACAAGCAACAGAGCTCACCCCTCAGCAGCAGGAATTAGGAGAACTTGTTCAGAAAGCTTTTGAGGCTACAAACGAAGGCAAATTTCCCGCCGCAGAAACTTTGTGGACAGAAATTATTGACAAATTTCCCTCACAAGCCGCCGCTTGGAGTAACCGAGGCAATTCGAGAGTCAGCCAAAACAAACTACAATTAGCAATTGCTGACTACGAAAAGGCGATCGAACTAGCTCCGAATGCTCCCGATCCCTACCTAAATCGCGGCACAGCCTTAGAAGGTTTAGGACGCTGGGAAGAAGCGATCGCCGACTACAACCACGTGCTAGAATTAGACCCCAAAGATCCAGCCGCCTACAACAACCGAGGTAACGCCGAAGCAGGTTTAGGCAAATGGGAAATAGCAATTAAAGACTACAGCAAAGCCTTTGAATTAGCGCCCGAATACGCCTTTGCTCGTGCCAATCACGCCCTCGCACTTTATCAAAACGGGCAAACCAAAGAAGCAATTCGCAACATGAAAAACATTGTCCGCAGATATCCCCAATTTGCGGATATGAGAGCAGCCCTCAGCGCCTGTCTTTGGGAGGCTGGACAGCGCGGTGAAGCTGAGAGCAATTGGGTGGCCGCAGTCGGTCTCGATTCCCGCTACAAAGACCTCGATTGGGTGGCAAAAACCCGCCGCTGGCCGCCAGTTGTAGTTAGCGCTTTAGACAAATTCTTGAACTTGAAATAAGATTAGACGGCGGTTCATTAGACGGCGGTTGATTAGACGGCGGTTGAAACCGCGTCTACACAAACCAAACCCGCCGACGCGGGTTGAAGATTATACGGCGGTTGAAACCGCGTCTACATAAACCAAACCTGCCGACGCAGGTTGAAGATAAAACGGCGGTTGAAACCGCGTCTACACAAACCAAACCCGCCGACGCGGGTTGAAGATAAAACGGCGGTTGAAACCGCGTCTACACAAACCAAACCTGCCTCCGCAGGTTGAAGATAAAACGGTTAAAATTATGTTATTTTCTTGAGTCCGCGGAGGCGGACATCGTTTGTGTAGACGCGGTTTCAACCGCCGTCTGAGCGGACATCGTTGGTGTAGACGCGGTTTCAACCGCCCTCTTTCTTAAGTCTGCGGAGGCAGACATTGTTTGTGTAGACGCGGTTTCAACCGCCGTCTAATTCTCCAATGTACCGACGCGGTTTCAACCGCCGTATAATTCTCCAATTCGTGCAGCATTCAACTCCTCGATATTCCTAAAAATCGCCGCAGCACCAGCTTTTTTCAGCGCCGCAGCATAGGCTTCACAGCGAGCAGAATCATCCAAAACGTGAGGTGGCAAAATTCCTGCACCCAGCCAAATCCGATTCGGTTGCAATTCCCGCGCCTTCACCACGGTGTAAATATCGGCAACCGTATCTCCGGCGTAAATCACGGGCAAATTGCTTTCTAAACCGTGCCGATTTTCCAACTGTTCAATTGTCGAGAAAAGTCCAGTCGGATCTGGTTTTCCCGGTGCATCTTCCATCGCGACTAACACGGGGGAATTTAAGCCGAGTTTCCCTTCCAAAACATAAGCTGCTTCATCGTGCATCGCGCCACTAAAAAATCCCCAAGCAACGCCTCCAATTGTTAGATTTTCCAGGTAAGCTGGATTTAACAGCAGCGGTTCGTCACAAATGTAACCAGTCCAATTTTTATCGTCATTCCCGCGATAGCGACTTTGGAAAAAAGCGACTAATTCGTCATATTTGAAATCGAGTTGATTTCGCGATCGCCCAATTCCATCAAAATAACGGCAAACTAACTCCAAAGACGCTTCCCAGTCATTATTCCACACACCCTCAGACTTCAGAGAGTCGATATCGATCGAATTCGGGCGAAAAGCACCAGCCGTGAAATGTTCTACCGCATCTGCGATCGCCCTTCGATAGGAACCGGACACATCCCGCACCACACCATCAATGTCAAAAACTAAAATAAATCTGCTCATAACTTAATTATCCCTGTACCTGGGGCGAGTGAGTGGACAAATTTTATTGGTTTCGGGCCCCTAAGCAGCGGGAAACCCAGCCCTTCGACAAAACTTTTAATCGCCGATGAGCCATTATTGAACAGAATGTGCTACGCTTAGCGATTGTAGAAATTTTTAATAAGTTCGATCGGAACCCTGGAGGTTTGCTTGTCCAAGTTCATCTTAAAAGTTCTCTGGCTAGAAGAGAATGTTGCCCTCGCCGTTGACCAAGTTGTCGGTAAAGGAACTAGCCCGCTGACAGCTTATTTTTTCTGGCCGCGCAAGGATGCGTGGGAAGAACTCAAAAACGAACTCGAAGCCAAACACTGGATTGCTGACAACGATCGCGTCGAAGTCCTCAACCAAGCTACAGAAGTAATCAACTACTGGCAAGAAGAAGGCAGACGGCGCCCGATGACTGAAGCTCAGTCAAAGTTCCCTGAAGTGACTTTTACCGGCAGCAACTAAGCCTAGCTTTCAGTTGCTACCCAGATAAATTGCCTGTGATGGCTAACAGGAGAACGAGAGAGGGGGAGAAGGCGAGAGGATTTGCTTTTTCCACCTCGTCCTGAAAAATACACTTTAAATGCGCTACAGCCGATCGAGGTATTGCCCTTTTCAAGGGCGGTGAGGTATGTCAGGTAATGGGTAATGGGTAATGGGTAATTGGTAATGGGTAATTGGTAATTAGTAATCACTTGAGTGCACTAACTTAAGAAGCGCTATATTAACTCGAATTTTCAGACATAATCGGGTTCTGGGCCTGGTAGATTTGAGATGAGAGATTTAAGATTTATCCAAAACAAAGCTCAAAGTAGATAAGGGCAAAAATATCGTATCTACAAGATACTATTGTTTTTTACTAACAACTGACAACTAACAACTGACAACTGGCAACTGTCAACTGTCAACTGTCAACTGTCAACTGTCAACGGACTTCTTCCCGGAACTTATGGGCGCCGAAAGCACGATCGACCAAACCGAACAAATGCCGCTGGTAGTCAATCCCGACATTCTCCAGCAAGCCATCCTCTACAAAATTAACACTCGCGTCACCGCACGCGGAGAATTAGTTTTCCCCTGCGTACCAGGCATGGCAGACCACTATCTCAAGTCAATTGAAAAGCTATTTAGTACCCTCGACAGACCCCTCCCAGAAGACCGTAAAGAGGAACTCAGAAAGCTTTTAGCGACTAAATTAGAACAGGGCTACCGCACTTCAACAGCATCGATGATGATTCTGCAATACGAATCAGTGCAGCCGCCACAAACCGGTTTAGCTTGCAAAGTAATTGTCACTACTTCAACAGTAGGAGAACAATATAAAAGCTGGGTTGACACCAGAGAACCGCCTCTATTTGGTTCCCATCCCGATGCAAAATTGATGGCAACGGCTGCTAAATTGGGAAATCCCGATCGCATCCGCATCTTAGACGTGGGGGCCGGTACCGGGCGCAATACCTTACCGCTGGCGAGATTGGGCTATTCTGTAGATGCGATCGAGCTAACCCCAGCTTTTGCAGAACAATTGCAAACAGCCGCCACCGCCGAAAACCTTCCCGTCACAGTAACAGAAGGCGACGTGCTCGATCCCTTAATGCGGATGAAACCAGCCCGCTACCAACTTGCAGTTGCCGCCGAAGTCATCTCACATTTTCGAGACATCGATCAAGTACGGCTTTTCCTTGCCAAAATGTGCGATTTCCTCTGTCCCGGAGGCGTGTTGCTCTTCAGCACATTCTTAACCGTCGGCGACTACCAGCCAGACGCCCTCGTGCGACAAGTTGCACAACTTTCCTGGTCTACTTTATTCACGCCCCAAGAGCTCGCCGCCGCCATGGAAGGCTTACCCTTAGTCCAAATATCCGACGAATTGGTGTGGGAATACGAACGCCACCACCTGCCAAAAGAAGCCTGGCCGCCAACGCCTTGGTTCCCGAGTTGGGCCACAGGTAGAGATGTCTTCCCGATGGCAAATGGACGGCCGCCCATGGAATTGCGCTGGATTTTGTGCCGTCGCAGCTAATACTATTTTCGATTTGAGGTACGTTGTTGCGCTTGAGCGCTCTTTATAATCTTAGGAAAGAGCGCTTTCATTGCAACAACGTACCTTGATTTAATGGTATTTCTTCTGTAAAACCTAGATCCACCCGGAGCGCTGAAGCGCAACTACATACCTTCGGAGCGCTGAAGCGCAACTACGTACCTTCGGAGCGCTGAAGCGCAACTACGTACCTTTTTTTATTGTGATTGTTCCGTCTCGGACTGATTTATAAGCTGCCCCAGCAATCAAAACCTTTGAGATAGGCTGATAGTTCCATCAAGTCTTTTTATTTCCACAGCATAAAGCCGACTTGTTGTCAAATGTTACGGAGCCGACACACAAAAATTTACAAATATATATATTAAAATGTAAACATAGCGAAGTAAAATCGCCCGTGGGTGAGAAACCCGGTTGCTGATTAGATCCTATCTTGGCAAACCTGTGATTGCTTGCGATAAATTGGGTCGATCTGGCGTTGAAATTACGTAAAATTCGATACGCTATCTAAAATCGGTGCAACTATACTTAACAATGAATCAACAAAACCTATTCCTCCAGATAGACGACGCTTTAGGGGAAGAGGATTAAACCATAGATTAGCTCGCTAATTGGCGAAGCTCCTGAGACACAAATATGCTTTTAACACGTCCACTACAAGCGTTTGGAGCAATCTTCGGGCACAAACCTTTCACAAAAAGATCGATCGAGCAAAAAAACAGTAAAAATTATTTAGAGGGGAATAGTTATCCCGCTCCAAACCAACAACTAGACTGGTATATCATCCAACTGGAAACGCTGATGAGTAACGCAAAATCTAACTGCACCGATGGAGAGATTGCCGCTTGGCTGCGGGGATTGCTGACAATTGCTTGGGCTGACGGCAACTTTGACGAAAACGAGCAAAAAATGATTGCTAGCCTGACTCAGGATGAACTAAATCCGGTATCTTTTGAGACCGGTTTTGAACCGATTACCGCAGAGGAACTAGCTGCTGTATTCGGGACAGGTACCGCCAACGGGGAGAATTTTTTGAGAACAGCAGTCATGGTAGCCTTAGCAGACGGTACTTACTCTCTGAGCGAAGACGAGGTACTTTACAAGTTTTGCACAGCTTTGGGTCATAACGTGGAGGCGATCGAATCTCTGCGACACACGATCGAAGACAGCAGCGCGCAGCCGCAGGAATCAAGCAGCCAAACAGCCGTTGATTATGCAGCAACACCGCTTTCTGGGCGGCCTCAACCTCAGCAGAAAAATGTCCTGACACCCGTGAAAGACTGGCTTGACGGCTGGGAAGTTCACGATCCGAGAGTGGCACGTTTTGTCTGCAAAATGATTCCACCGCAGTGTCCGTTTGAGCGAGATGTCGTATTATTCGGCCGCAAAATCGTCCACATTCCACCGATGTGCAAGCTTAACCCGCTGTACGAACAATTGGTGGGGATGCGCTTTCGAGCTCTCTGCTATTTGGCAGATGATTGCAAGGAAGATGTATCGTCATATTGTTAGGGGAATTGGGCATTGGGCATTGGGCATTGGGAATGGGGAATGGGGAATTGGTAATTGGTAATTGGTAATTGGTAATTGTCAATTTTGTGAGATTTTCGATTAATGACTGTATGCTATGAACCAATGACTCCTAATTAGTTGAGTAGGATGGTGAATTTCTGTTTTGTAAAAAGCATTTTTTCTTTGAGTGCTGTCCCTGCTCGCGTGATTATATAAGCACTAGAACGGGGACAGCACTACATACAAAAGTAAAACACATCCTACTCCCTACTCGGGAGTAGGATGTGTAATTCACACCAAAAGATAAACATTTTACTTGGATCTGGTATCATAACTAATGACTACTGACTAATGACTACTGACTACTGACTATTGACCAATAATTATTGATTAAATTATGCAATTTATCGATCGCGCAGATGTTCAAGTCGCAGCCGGCAAAGGCGGCGACGGTATGGTAGCTTTTCGCAGAGAAAAGTATATACCGGCGGGCGGGCCAAGCGGCGGCACCGGCGGGCGGGGCGGTTCTGTGTTTATGGTGGCGGTGGAAAGCCTGCAAACGCTGCTGGATTTCCAGTACAACCGGATTTTTAAAGGCGAAAACGGGAAGAAGGGCGCGCCGAAGAATATGACTGGTGCTTCAGGAGCCGATCGCACGATCGAAGTTCCCTGCGGTACAGTAGTTTACGATGCGGAAACTCAGGCAATTTTAGCAGATTTGGTGACGCCAGGACAGACTTTTTGTGTTGCCAAAGGTGGTAAAGGCGGTTTAGGAAATAAGTGTTTTCTGACAAATTCTAACCGCGCTCCAGATTATGCGTTACCGGGAAAAGAAGGAGAACACAAGTTTTTGCGCTTGGAATTGAAGCTGTTAGCTGAAGTTGGAATTATTGGTTTGCCGAATGCTGGCAAATCTACGCTAATTTCTGCTTTGTCGGCGGCGCGTCCAAAGATTGCAGATTATCCGTTTACAACTTTAATTCCGAATTTGGGCGTAGTCAAAAAACCAACCGGCGACGGTACTGTTTTTGCTGATATTCCAGGATTAATTGCCGGGGCTCACGAGGGCGCGGGTTTGGGTTATGAGTTTTTGCGGCACATTGAACGGACTCGGTTGTTGCTGCATTTGGTGGATATTACTGATGAAGATCCGATCGCAGATTACGTCACAATTCAAGAAGAATTGAAAGCTTACGGGCGAGGTTTGGGCGATCGGCCGCAGATTTTGGCTTTTAATAAGGTAGATGCGATCGATCTTGAGGATGAGGAAATTGGAAATGCGATCGCGCGATTGCAGGAAATCAGCGGTGCTCCGGTGTTGATGATTTCGGCTGTGAGTCGAGTTGGGTTGGATGAGTTGATGCACCAAGTTTGGCTGAAACTCGATGAGATGAATGAGGTTGAAGCGGAGGCGCTGTCAGCAGTCGGAGTCTTGTAGCCCTTATTTCCTGACATAGGGATTGAAACCGTTATCTGTGAAGATTGACACAATCAAAAACAGCAAAAAAACCAAAATTCCCGATCGGGGATTTTGCATTATTTTTGGCAATTGATATCAGAAACCAGTTGTATTAATCTTTGCATAATTCCCAGAAACCGGGTTTCTTCCGAAATCTCTGGCCACCAACCTAGGTTATCTGAGAAACCCGGTTTCTTAATCTTTGCATAATTCCCAGAAACCGGGTTTCTTAACTAAATGAACGCGATTATGGCTTGACAACAATAATTCCCTTACCTGGGCCCGAGAAAATTTCAACGTGAGCGACTCGCCCAGTCCCAGAATAAAATCTGACTTCGGCTTTCGCTTCAGAAGGCATTGATTTCCAACCACCATTAGAGGCAACTAGAATAGTTTTTAATCCATCATTCCAGTCAATTATAATTTGGTTGGGACTCTGCTTGATCGAACAGCCTATTGTTTGAGCCTGCGTTTGATTCTGTCCGTAAAAACTGCATTTAGAGCTATAATTTTCACCAGAATTTCTCGTCTGGGCTTGAGTATTGGTACAGAAAGCTATTGTCGAACCTAGTAGCAAATTAGCCACTAAAAATGTTTTATAAAATAAAGATAACTTAAGTTTCATAGTTGGGCGCTCCAGATACAAAAATGCGGTATTCGTTCAAAATTCAGACAGTGAAATTGAAACCAGGATAAAAATTCAACAAACCTTGTTAACTCTCAAATCTTCTTAATGTCCTCCCAACACCAGAATACAACCAACATTAGCCGATCGCACATTCCACTCAAACTCAACAATACAAACAATCGCAGCAACCATAATATCGGATAATTGGGAAGCAATTAACCTCCGCCACCAGCATGAGTATTGACCAACTAAACACAGACTACAGCATCGCCGGCCACCTCACCTTCGCCAGCGGAAACGGCGGTTTCCCGATGATTCACATCGACAACGGCCAAGCCAAAGCCTTGATATCTGTGTATTCCGGCCAAGTGCTCTCCTTCCAACCAGCCACCGAAACCGCAGATTTGATGTTCCTCAGCGACAAAGCCTACTACGCCGAAGGGAAAGCCATCAAAGGCGGTGTACCCATCTGTTGGCCTTGGTTTGGCCCAGATCCCGAAGGCTTGGGCCGCCCAGCCCACGGGTTTGTCCGCAATCGCCTCTGGAATGTCGTCAACACCGGTACAACTCCTGACGGCGCCACCCAAGTCACCCTAGGCCTCAAGGATACCGAGGAAACTAGAGCAATTTGGCCCCAAGCTTTTGAACTGGCGATCGCAATTACGATCGGCACCACTCTCACAGTAGAATTAATCACCCGCAATCTCGGCGACAAAGCATTTCCCCTCACCCAAGCCTTCCACACCTATTTCCTAGTCGGAGACATCAACCGCGTGCAGGTGTTGGGTTTAGAAAACAGCCAATATCTTGATAAAGTTGACGGTGGAGTCGAAAAAACTCAAGTAGGTGCAGTCGTAGCTGTCGGTGAGGTCGATCGAATTTATCTCGATGTCACCAACGAATTCGTCATAGACGATGCCGCCCTCAATCGTCGGATTCGGATTAAATCATCTGGCAGTAAATCCGCCGTAGTATGGAATCCCTGGGTGAAAATTTCTGCAAGCATGGCCGACCTTGATGATAGCGATTATCAGCGTTTAATCTGCGTGGAAACGACCAATGCGGCGACGGATATTGTCGAAGTCCCCGCGAAAGGCGAGTTCCGCTTAGCGGCAGTTTACAGCGTTGAGCATGATTAAGGATTGAGAGCTTAATCTCAGCGGTGATGGGGCTAAAATTCCCAGAGTTGGATTGAAAAACTCTGTCACCGTAATGCCTAAGTCTTACCCTCAGAGATATTGCTATAATGAGATATCAAGATAAGTTATGGAAAAATCAACAGCTAATATCGTTTAAGCTTGGATCGGAATGATTTAACCGCAGAGAGCGCAGAGAACACAGAGTCAGAAAAGAGAGAGATGAATAATTCTAATACCAATGAATTTGATATAATATCCGAATATACTGAGTGGCAAAGTACCGAGTGGCAAGACTATTCATTAACGCAACTTTTCTACGAAGATGATGAAATTGAATATTCCTTGGAAGATGCTCAAGAAATCTATCAAATTAATCAATTTAAATCTACATAATGGATACAAATAAAAGACCATTCTTTGTCGTAAAATAAACCTCAAAGAACAAAAAAGTGATTTTTCTTATTGGCAAACTCAATCTTATCAAGCCAGACTTAAGGCATTAGAAGAAATTCGTCATAGTTATCACCAATGGAAATACAAAAATACTGAATCAAGACTTCAAAGAGTTTATACAATTTCTCAACGATAATCATTAATTACTATGGCAAAAGACATATTTCATAACACCGTCAAAATCGCTCTTCAAAAAGAAGGTTGGCAAATCACCCACGATCCTTATCAACTGCGCTATGGTATAGCTGATATCTACATTGACTTAGCTGCCGAAGTAGAAGTAAAAAGCTTTATTAGTGGCTCTAACATTTCAGCATTTCACACGGCTCTTGGTCAATTTCTAAACTACCGAATTGCCATAGAAGTTTCTGATGAACCAGGGCGTATTTTGTATCTAGCAGTACCTAGAGATGCTTATCAAACCTTTTTACGTTTTGAACCAGCAAAAACAGTCATTCAGCGATATCAGGTTCGGTTAATTGTTTATAATCCAAATAGTGAGGCTATTGAACAATGGATAGAATAAATGAGTATCGCCAAATTGTTTGTCAATTTCTCGAAGACTTCGCCAAAGACGACACCCAAGCTCAGTTAATTTTTGACCATTCACGCGATCGCTATTTGGTGATACATCATAGTTGGCGCGATGAATATCGCATATATGGTTGCGCCATGCACTTAGATATCATCGAGGGCCAAGTTTGGATTCAGCAAAATAGCACCGAAGTCTTCATCGATCAAGAGCTAATTCAGCGCGGTGTCTGTAACAAAGATATCATTTTGGGATTTCGCTCACCCACAATTCGCAAACATCTTGCAGCTATCCTAGACAGTCAAGAAAGTGATACAGTTTGACAAGGCTTTTAACAATGGGCAATTGATAATTGGATCGAAAGCGGGTTTAACTCCCTCACCTATAATATGGATTGTTTGAGGGTAGGGTTTGAATCTCCATCAAAAAAATTCACTGTCAACTGTCAACTGTCAACTGTCAACTGCTATACTTACCATCAATGATTATGCAAAACTATAACTGGAAAAAACTCCAAAATGGCTCAGATATTCGCGGTATCGCCCTCGAAGGGGTTCCCGATGAAAAAGTTAACCTCACTCCCGAAATTGCGACAATTTTAGGTCAATCCTTTGTCAGTTGGCTGGTGCAAAAAGTCAATAAACCTGCGGAAAAGTTGATAATTGCGATCGGGCGTGACAGTCGCCTATCCGGGCCAACTTTAATGCAAGCAGTCATGGATGGTATAGCCTTAGTTGGTTCTACAGTATATGACTTTGAAATGGCATCAACTCCCGCCATGTTTATGAGTACAATCACTCCAGGTTTTGAGTGCGACGGCGCGATTATGCTGACTGCTAGCCATTTACCTTTTAATCGCAACGGCTTAAAGTTTTTCACCGCTAAGGGTGGATTACAAAAAAAAGATATTACCGATATCTTAACATTTGCCGAAACCAATGAGTTTAAAAAAGCTGCCGTTTTCGGTACTATTACCAAGCATGATTTCATCTCAGTTTATGGCAACCAATTTGTCGAAAAGATTAGGGAATCAGTCAATCATCCCGATAATTTTGAGCAGCCGCTGACAGGCTTGAAAATTGTTGTGGATGCGGGGAATGGTGCGGGCGGATTTTATGTTGATAAAGTCTTAAAGCCTTTGGGTGCTGACACTACCGGCAGTCAATTTTTAGAACCGGATGGTACATTCCCGAATCACGTGCCGAATCCCGAAGATAAACAGGCAATGCAGTCAATTTGTCAAGCGGTAATTGCCAATCAAGCTGATTTTGGGATTATTTTTGATACGGATGTCGATCGCAGTGCGGCTGTGGATCAATTTGGCAAGGAACTGAATCGCAATCGGTTAATCGCGTTGATTTCGGCGATCGTCCTACAAGAGCACCCAGGCTCTACCGTCGTTACGGATTCTATCACATCCGATGGTTTAACGCAATTCATCGAACAGGATTTAAAAGGAATTCACCATCGCTTTAAACGCGGTTACAAAAATGTGATTGACGAGTCGATTCGCCTCAATGCAGCGGGACAGGAATCGTGGCTGGCGATTGAAACTTCTGGACATGGCGCTTTGAAGGAAAATTACTTTCTGGATGATGGCGCTTACTTGGTGAGCAAATTATTGATTGAGTTGGCTAAATCCAAATTAGCTAATCAATCTTTGCCGGATTTAATTGCGAATTTACAAGAACCTGAAGAAAGTGCAGAGTTTCGGATTAAAATTGGTGTGGATGATTTCAAAGCTCAGGGAAATTTGGTAATTGAGAAACTGCAAGAATTTGTCTCAACCCAAGCCGACTGGGGAATTGTACCCAATAATTACGAAGGTTTGCGAGTTTCCTGCACGTCAGCTAGCGAATCGGGCTGGTTTCTGCTACGCTTGTCACTGCACGATCCGGTGATGCCTTTGAATGTTGAGTCGAATGTTAAGGGTGGTGTTGCTCAAATAGTCGATCGCCTTTTAGCTTTTTTCCAAACAACAGAATCTCTTGATTTGTCGGCACTATCGAGTAGATAAAGAAGACGGCGGTTGAAACCGCCAGAAAGATAAAGAAGACGGCGGTTGAAACCGCCAGAAAGATAAAGAAGACGGCGGTTGAAACCGCGTCTACACAAGCAAAGTCCGCCTCCGCGGACTGAAGAAAATAACTGAAGAAAATAACGCAATTTTCACCGTCAATTCTTCAACCTGCGGAGGCACGTGCAAGTTTGTATAGACGCGGTTTCAACCGCCGAGTTTTCTATTAATAAACCAAACCCAAGGAGGGATTTTATCATGTGGCTTTTAATCATTAAATGTTCTGCGGAAAGCTGGACTCTCAATTCCAAAGCTTTCAAAGTCATTGCTGACAAATATCCGGCTACGCCTCTTTCTTCCAAAAAGATGAAAGGCGACGGTGAACGCATCATGGAATATAAACTGGAAAATGTCAATGATGTAGAGGATTTTATGGAAGAATGCTTGACTTTAGAGGGTTTTACCGCCACTTTTGAATCTCTGTAAATCTCAAATCAAAAAGGTACGTAGTTGCGCTTCAGCGCTCTTTCATAGATTAGGATGAAAGAGCGCTAAAGCGCAACAACATACCTCAAATCAAAAAGGTACGTAGTTGCGCTTCAGCGCTCTTTCTTATATTAGGATGAAAGAGCG
>NZ_JAEQCT010000204.1:0-1860 GCF_020738205.1 Microcoleus sp. PH2017_24_DOB_U_A | reverse complement strand
AAATATCACGCTCATCCGAATCGCCTGTTCACGCTTAATTATTTGTGGGTGGAATTGTCGCATCTTCCAGAAATAGAAATAAATTGTCAATCAGCCCACCGTAACGTTTTCGTAACCGTATACCATCCGGATGGTGTGGTGCTAAATCCAAAATCTTGGTTAATCTTTCCTGTAAATTTTCTCGATATTGATTGAGTCTAGTATCATCCATATTCTCCCGTCGCCGATGGATGATAAAAGCCCTTAATAATAACCTCTTCATCGCTGGGGCAAAAATCCTGTCCCCAGCATCAATTGCATATTGGCAATCCCGCAGTTGATGGGCTAAACACACTTGCCATTGTGGTGCTGGGTGATTTTTTTGAGCGCTAAATAAGTCTGACACCCAAATATCGGGACGATGTTCTCCTAGAACTTCGTTAATTACTCCAGTTCCTCGACTCGGACGGATGACGTGTAAACAAACATCCTGGTTCTGAAACACCCACTCCCACTGATTCTGTCCGTTAACTCTCGCGCTCGTTTCATCTGAACAAATTAATTTTGCCCGCCGCAGCCGTTGTAGTATTTGACTTACTTGATCGTCTAAACTGGTTTTTACCTTCCCCAGCAGGTTGGCGATTGCTCCTTCGGATATCTTGAGTCGAAAGACCTCTCCAAATATAGACGATAGCCGTTCGTAACTGATGGCATGAGTGTAACGGAGATATGTAACTAAGCTTTGAATTGAACTGCCAAACGGTGAACCTGGTTCCATTCCCAATGGTACAGGTGCAAGATATTCGGTTTGACAGCAGGCACACTGACCACCATAACGTTCACGGAGGGTGACGATGGGGCGAATTGGAGGTAGTTCGATTTTTTCGTAGACGGATTGCAATTTTTGGGCGGTGGCGGTGACTTTTTCTCCACAATGGGGACAATTTTTGAGTTGGGCGATGATTGTTTGGTCGGGATGAGGATGTAATTCTCTTCCCCCTCCCGCTCTTCCTAGGCTTTTTTGTCTTTTGCTCCCCTCTATTTTCGAGGACTTAATGTTGGACTTGAATCCTTTGGACGGTGGAGTGCTGGAATTTTTGCTCGTTTTTTTAGGAGATGGCTCTGGCTCGCTCCCATAGCTCTACTATCAAGGCTTCTTTTGCCTCGTTCGATAGTTGTTTTAAGTCGGGGAGTTTTTCCATTCCTTTATCTAATGTCTATCTTGTCTTCTTGTCAAGGGGGTTGAGCAATTACGTTGACGGTATACTTCTGTGACTACTAGCAGCTTTTTGTAGTCAGATTTACTTAGGGACTGTAGCTGACCCATTGCCTCGATATTAGCTAAATTTCTTTTGATATATTGGAGTTGTTTTTTAATCGTTTTTCTTCGTTCTTTTCGTCGTGGTTTGCGGTTTTTTGCTAGGGTTAGGTATTCTTTTCTGGCTCTGTTTCGATATGTCCTCGGCTTTTTTTTTACGGGTGACTTAATTTGATTATGTAGAGCATCTATGATTTTTTCAGTATGTTCTCTGGCTTGATTTAATAGTCCTAAGTCCGTCGGATATTTAAGGTCGGCTGGCGCACAGGTTGCATCTAATATTAATTTTCCTTGATTTTTAGGTTCACTTATTTCTGATGACTTTTTTTCAACCAGCTCTCCTGGCACTTCGGTCTGCTCTTTGACCATTTTTTCGTTGATTTTATTGACTAAATTGACACCTATTCTCTCCCTAAAATGAACGAACATAGATGAATCAAATGGTGCAGCATTACTATAGGCTTTCATGCCTATAAAGTATTGTAGGTATGGGTTTTCTCTTATTTGTTCTAGCGTTTCTTTGTCGCTGGTTCCTAGCCTTTCTTTAATTATTAATGCCCCCA
>NZ_JAEQCT010000055.1:148018-157174 GCF_020738205.1 Microcoleus sp. PH2017_24_DOB_U_A | reverse complement strand
AAGGGTATGGCTTTTCTAATTTTGATAATTTTAGAAATCGCGTATTAGCTTGTTTCTTGCATTAGATAAAATTATCACCATAAGTTCTGGAGAGCCATTTTTTATTTCTTGCTTCTTGCTTATTCCCTCCTTTGGCTGCGGACAAGTTTTGCTTCTTGGTGATTTGCTCGGGCTTCTGATCTCGGACTTCTGGCCTCAACATCTATCCGTTAAATCGGTCAAATCCCTGAAACTGATTCGTTTCCCCACGTCCTTGAACGTCGCGACGATCCAATACGCTTGCGACCTCTACCTAGAAGGAAGAGGATTGGAGTAATGAATAGTCTGATTTTAATTTCTCCCTCAAAGACTTGGGGCTTTCAACCAATTCTTTCTGGTAAAAACAATGTCTTGCATTTAGTTTGTATCTTTGGGGCGGGCAGGATGCCTACCCCACAAGAGTTTTAATCAAATGAGTTGATCTTTGGGGCGGGCAGGATGCCTACCCCACAAAAGTTTTCATAGATCGGATATCGCTTTTATGGATAGCGTTCCTCTCTTCGGATAACCCAGAACTGAAGCAATTACCGATGACCAATTACCAATTACCAATTACCAATAATTAATTTTTCAAGAGCGGTTCTTGATAAAGCACCACAGTAAAAGTAACTGTCGATCCGAGTCCTTCCCCCATACTGTAAAAATTTACTGTGCCACCCATGGCTTCTACCAGTTTTTGAGAAATAGCCAATCCCAAACCAGTGCCGCCGTATTGTCTGGTACGAGCGCCGTCCACCTGAAAAAATGACTCAAATAATTTATATTGCTTGTCTAGAGAAACCCCAATGCCAGTATCCGCAACTCGGATTTTCACAATTCCGGGTAACTCCTGGTTGTTAACAGTTACTTTTTTCTTAATAACTTCGGCACTGATGCGAATTCCGCCTTCCTTGGTAAATTTAATTGCATTGCCGGTGAGGTTCAAAATTACCTGAAGCAGGCGTTGGTAGTTGGCATACAAAATAATCTCGTCCTCGATGGCTGGTGTTTGGATTTGAAATTGCAATCGCTTTTCTTGCACTTGAACCCGTGTAAAGTTCTCCACTTGCTGCAAAAGTTCGCCGAGTTTGACTGGAGCGAGGTCTAACTCCATTTTGCCAGCTTCGATTTTAGCGATATCCAAAATATCGTTAATCACATTGAACAAGTGTAATGCCGATTGATAAGCTTCTTCGATAAATTGGTGCGCTTCTTCGGGGTCATCTGCCATGCCATCCAGAACCAGTTTCAGGAAACCGAGGATGCCGTTGAGGGGGGTGCGGAGTTCGTGGGAAGTATTGGCAAGAAATTGACTTTTAAGTTGGGAAAGAGCGACGGCTTCGGCACGGGCTTGTTCTAATTCTTGGTAAAGTGTAGCGTGGGCGATCGCGCTGCCGACTTGAGCGACTAACTCGCGGGCAAATTCGAGTTCGACAGGACTCCATTTCGGGGAATTGCCGCAGCGGTGCAAACATATCAGGGCATTGGGTTGGTCTTCATAGAAGGTAGCTGCTACGAGCACGGAATGGCGATCGAAGCGATCGACAATGGGGGAGGCGTAATCGACTGCTACGGGTTTTAACGTGGCTAAAGTTTGAATCCAGCCCGGCTGTTCGGCTGCGCGCAGTTGTAATCCCAGCATCGAAGAGTAAGGTTCTTGGCGGTACTCAGCTACTACTTTAAAAGTTTTCGATTGGAGATTTTCGATTTGATCGGCAGACAGCGGGGGCGATCCATCGCTGGCAATTGAGTGTTGCAGTTCTGCTGCTAGATCTGGATAGTTTTGCTGATTTTCTGAGATCGGGAAGGGGGAAATTTCGAGGTTTTCGCTGTCTTTTTTGGAGGAACAGATGATACAGCGGCTCGCGTTCAAAACTTCACCCAAACTGTTAACTGTTTGCTGCCAAATTGTCTGTAAATCGAGTGTTCTGTGCAGGTTTTGAGCGATTTGGGAGATAATTTTGCGATCGATTTCCGAGTAGGTAGTGAGCGGTCTACCGATGAGGCTGGCTGGATACAGCATTTGTTGGCTGGCGTCGGAGGAAGATGGCAAAGCTGGATATGCCATGAATTCTGGGGAATCTGCCGACAATTGTACGGGTTTGTCCGACAGCAGCCTGCCCATAACTAAGACTTTTGTAGCTTTACCATTGGAGTCGATCGCCGGAGTGACTGTCAAATCGAAGAGAAAATATTGTTCGGCGTGGCAAAATGGATAGCTAAACCTTTGGGGGACAAGGGTTTCGAGCGCCCGCCGCAGGCGTTCGAGATAAGGTGCAGGGGCGATGGGTTGCAGGGTTTCGCTAAGGGGGCGATCCTCTTCGAGGGCTTCGCTAACGACAATTTCTTCTGCTGTGAGGTTGTACTCCTCGGCTTTTTGCCAGTAAAAAGACAGATATCGACCCCTTGCGTCTTGGGTAAATACTAATTCTGCCCCTAACTCTTGAAAAAATGCTGTAGAGGCGAGGTTCGATCGCCGGAAATCTGTGTTAGAGTCCATCAGATTAGGGGATAAAAGTAATTCTGATTTTGAGTATTGAGTTTTTGATTTAAAATTTAAAACTCAAAATTGTTTTGGGTTTTGATAATTAAGATGTGAGTTATGGTAGAAGCAATAAGGAAGAGTGGAGAGTTGACAGTTGATAGTTGACAGAAGAGCCCGAAAAGCCGGTCGTTGGGTTGACAGAAGAGCCCGATCGCGCAAGACAAGGGTTAACAGAAGGAAGAAGGAATAAGCCCTTGCGGCTTCCTTCGGCTAAGCCGTATAAGTCGCTCAAGCTAAAAAGATGGAAGATGCAAGATTGAAGATGGAAGATGCAATCGAGCGCATTAGTTTTAGCAATTAATAAATTCCCCGCGATCGGGCACGGTGGCTATATTAATTGACTGCAAAGTAGTTGGCTTTTTAATGAATGATTCACAGGTCGAGACTCGAAACTCAGAACTCTTTTAGACTTCTACCACAGCATTTTTAGTTATCAATAATTTCCCAAAAAATTAATTTATAACTCAACTCAAAACTCAAAACTATTTGTTGTCAGCAGTTTTCGGTAATTTAAAAATACAACTTAAGATGTAGGAATTAGTAGTCTGCACATATTAACTATCGAGTTTAAAAATTCCGCCAAAAGTTGAGGCTGCCAAAAACTCAAGTCGGGGACTGGCGATCGCATTTTTGCCGTCACAATAGAAAAGCTCCTTCTACTTAACCAATATTGCTCCGAACCACCTGTATTTCGCCCGGAAATCTGCCGGAGTTATCTCGCCGGAGATCGGACGATCTAAATTTCACACCCAGAAATTTTATGCCCAGCAGATTTGTGCGCGCCGTAGGAGGGCGAGACAGGAGACAACCTCAGTCGTTCCATTCGCCGCGGGGCGGGACAGGAGGGGTGCGACGCAAACTCATAGCCTGATCGTCTTCGCGACGCTCGCCTCTGAGCCACTGCTTGATTGCTGTTTCAATGACTTTGCTGGGGTCATTTGTCAAGTGCTTAATTTGGTCTAGCAGTTCAGAATCTATATGGATAGATAGTTCCACTTTTTCTGACGAACTGTGGGAGTGTATACTTGACTCGCTCATACTTAAAAAATCCTAGTTTTAATTCTTAAGTTTCAATTCCTTCTAGGAATTTACGCCTTTTTGTTTTGAAGGAAGTGTTTTGAAGGAAGTGATGCCTTATCCCTAGTAGAGATGCACAGCGGCTCAAAACCTGTATTTTTTACACCCTTGCCGCCCCGCTTCCGTCATTTGACCAAATTATCTGCTTCTTGTCAAGCGCTAGCAACTTCTCACCAATATTTTTCAGTTTGCTATCCGCCTCTGTAGAGTAACCTGACGCCAAAAATGGGTACAAGCGCCCGACAATCGTGGTGCTCGGCCCAAAATTTTAGACCCCTGCTCGATCTCCCAGATTTATCTGTTGTGCAGTAAATTGAAAATCGTTCTCCTTTTTTGAACTCGATGCTCGCGCTCGCTCAAGTCTCACGCCGCAGTCTCCCATCTCAAATCTAAATCTGTTGTGCACCCCGAAGTCTAAAATCTCTAATCTCAAATGGACTGGGCTGTTCGTTTGATGCGGGATGCTGCCGATCGCCTTTTTCTCAACTGTTCCAGAGTTTTCTGTAAAAGAACAAAGACAAAACTTTTTCTGAGGAGGGCGTCTAGGCTGGAGCAGGCTAAAAAACATAGCATAAATACAATGGCTTTGTCAACCCACAACCGAGAAAAATTTAAATTCTATTTAAGTCTCTAAATGACTATAAATGACTGTAGATTGAATGAAGTTTTATAATATAACAAAAGTCAATCTTTTGCCGATAGGTTTTATGACAAACGTTCCTGTATCTCGCATTCGTAATTTTTCGATTATTGCTCACATCGACCACGGAAAATCGACTTTGGCCGATCGACTGTTGCAGGCGACTGGGACTGTGAAGGCACGGGAAATGAAGGAGCAGTTTTTAGACAATATGGATCTCGAACGCGAACGTGGCATTACGATCAAGCTGCAAGCGGCTCGGATGAATTACACTGCCAAGGACGGTCAGGAGTACGTGCTAAATCTGATCGACACTCCCGGACACGTTGACTTTTCCTATGAGGTTTCGCGATCGCTCGCTGCTTGCGAAGGGGCGCTGCTGGTGGTAGACGCTTCTCAAGGCGTGGAAGCACAAACCTTGGCAAATGTCTACCTTGCCTTGGGAAATAATTTAGAAATTATTCCGGTTCTAAATAAAATTGACCTGCCGGGGGCGGAACCGGAACGGGTTAAAGGGGAAATTGAAGAAATTATCGGTCTGGACTGTAGCGGGGCGATTGAGGCTTCTGCTAAGGAAGGAATTGGTATTGATGATATTTTGGAGGCGATCGTGGAATTGGTGCCGCCGCCGCAGGATACTGTTGAGAAACCGCTGCGGGCGCTAATTTTTGATAGTTATTACGATGCTTATCGCGGGGTAATTGTGTATTTCCGGGTGATGGACGGAAGTGTCAAAAAGGGCGATCGGGTTTTGTTGATGGTTTCGGGGAAGGAATATGTCATCGATGAATTGGGCATTTTGTCACCGACGCAAGTACAAGTAGACGAACTGCACGCGGGAGAAGTGGGTTATCTGGGCGCGGCAATTAAGGCGGTAGCTGATGCTCGCGTCGGGGATACGATTACTTTGGTCAAAAAGCCTGCACCGGAGCCTTGGCCTGGTTATACGGAGGCTAAGCCGATGGTTTTTTGTGGCTTATTCCCGATCGATGCAGACCAATTTCCTGACTTGCGGGAAGCTTTGGAAAAACTGGAACTCAACGATGCGGCGCTTTCCTACGAACCGGAAACTTCTAGTGCGATGGGATTTGGTTTTCGCTGCGGTTTCTTGGGTTTGCTGCACATGGAAATTGTGCAGGAAAGATTGGAGAGAGAGTACAATTTGGATTTGATTGTTACGGCTCCTTCTGTGGTTTATCAAGTCACAACAATTAAGGGAGAAGTGTTAACAATTGACAATCCGAGTCACTTGCCAGATCCTCAATATCGGGAGAAGATTGAGGAACCTTATGTGCGGGTAGAAATGCTGTCGCCGGAAACTTATGTGGGGGCGCTGATGGAGTTGTCTCAAAGTCGGCGGGGCATTTTTATGGATATGAAGTATCTGAGTCAGGGGCGGACTACGTTGGTTTATGAGTTGCCTTTGGCGGAGGTGGTGACGGACTTTTTCGATCAGATGAAATCGCGATCGCGCGGTTATGCAAGTATGGAGTATCACATCATCGGTTATCGCGAAAATCCGTTGGTGAAATTGGACATTTTAATTAATGGCGATCCGGTTGATGCTTTGGCGATGATCGTGCACCGGGATAAGGCTTACAATGTTGGCCGCGGCTTGACGGAAAAACTGAAGGAGTTGATTCCCCGCCACCAGTTTAAGGTGCCGATTCAAGCGACTATTGGCGCTAAGGTGATTGCTTCGGAACATATTCCGGCTTTGCGGAAGGATGTGTTGGCGAAGTGCTACGGCGGCGATATTTCGCGGAAGAAGAAGTTGCTGCAAAAGCAGGCGAAGGGTAAGAAGCGGATGAAGTCTGTGGGTACTGTGGATGTGCCGCAGGAGGCTTTTATGGCTGTGCTTAAGCTCGATCGCGATTCGTAATTTGTCTGTAGGGCTTTGTTAGGAACAGGCAAGATGCCTGTTCCACAAACAGTCATTTTTCTTGTGGGGTTCTAGGAACAGGCAAGATGCCTGTTCCACAAAGAGTCAATTTTATCGTAGTTTTTTGCAATCACCTCGAACAGGCAAGATGCCTGTTCCACAAAGAGTAAATTTTCTTGTGGGATGGGCATCTTGCCCGTGCCAAAAAGGTTTATTGAAAATGATATAAGATGTTGATATAATTAACAATATAATTCTCACTTGAATTTACTATTATGACTACCAAAATATTACTGAAGTCGTCGGACAAATTAACTAACTTTTCATTGACAGCCGTCATCGAACAGGAAACAGAGGGAAAATATCAAGCGATGGTATTGGGTTTACCTGAATGTCAAGCTGAGGGAAATACTCGCGAAGAGGCGATCGCAAATCTCAGCCAACTTGTGACGAATCATTTAGAAAAAGCTGAATTCATTTCGCTAGAAATCCAAGAGCAAAAACCCGATAGCCCAGCTTTGACAATCCTGATCGAACAGGAAACAGAGGGAAAGTATCAAGCGATGGCTTTGGGTTGGGAAGAATGTAAGGCAGAGGGTAATAGCCGGGAAGAGGTTATTACCAATATTAGCTTAGTTGTGGGCGATCGGCTAGAGAAAGCCGAACTCATTTCTTTGGCAATTCAACCGCCCAAACCGGAACATCCTTGGATGAAGTTTGCTGGAATGTATAAAGACAATCCGCTATTTGATGAGGTGGTTGCTTATATGGAAGCCGATCGCAACACCCTTGATGAGGAAATGGGAACAGATTACCCACAAGTTGATGTGGAGATCGGAGTAAAATGAGTTTGTGGGTACTGGATACGGATTGTTTGACACTTTTTCAAAACGATCATCCGCTGGTAAAGCTGCGAGTTAGTCAGGTTAATCCTGAAGAGATTGCAGTAACAGTGATTACCGTTGAGGAACAAATGCGGGGATGGTTGAATGCGATCAACCAATCTTCTCAATCGGAGCGAGTAATCTGGGGTTATAAGGGATTTCTGGATGGAGTAGAGTATTTCAACAGTGTGAATGTGTTGAAGTTCGATCGCGATGCTTACAATTGCTATACAGATTTGGTGCGTCAAAAGATTCGCATCGGCACAAAAGATTTACGGATTGCTGCTGTTGTGATGTCAAGAAATGCTATCCTGGTGACGCGGAACCGGCGAGATTTTGAGCGAGTACCGGGTTTGAGGTTTGAAGATTGGACAATTTGAGGAATTGGGTGAGGGATTAAATGCGATCGCACTTTTGGACATTAAGGGCGATCGCACTTTTGCAAATAAACCATCAGAGATTACTCATCATCATCTGCTTTACTACCTAAAAGTCCGAAAATTGCACCGACACCCATATTCCAAGTATCCTTGCAAGTCTCAAAAATGCGAATTTGTTGCGGAGATAGCCGATCTTCCATACTAAGCGATAAGGACACGCTTCCAGAAAGTAAGGTAATACAGACAACAGTTGCGAAGACGTACTCGAAAGGAGAGGGAGGTTGAGGAGAGGTATTTTTACGAATCATTTTAGGAGATTTAGGTTTAGCAGGTGTCATATTTGGTTGAGCTTTCATAATTGCTACCTTTTGATTGGTGATGTTTTAATCATAAAGGGCAAAACCTTGAAAGTCAGCCTGTGTATGGGTTTCAAATACTATGAGTTTGATATGCGTTTAAGATGCGTTTGATTGGCGATCGCCCGCTATAATACTTAAAAGGTTTGTAATTTGGCTATGACAGAGCGATCGCTCACAGCATCCCAGGCAGGAATCGAAAAAGCAACAATTGCTCTCACAGGCAAAGGCTGGAGTCGCCAAGACTTAGCCGATCGTGTTACGATCGGGGAAGGCAAAAAGTCAAAGACAGGCATCGATATTCAAGCAATTCATAAGTTTTTTACCCAGAAGGCTGTCAGTCGCCAGTATTTTGTGGGAATTTGCAAGGCTTTAGGATTGGATTGGCAAGATATTACAAATCCCAATACAACTACGCGGGGTTCAGAAACCGGGTTTTTTCACAGAAAAGACGCGTTACAGCCCACAGATTCGGTGAAAAACCCGGTTTCTTCGATCGCAGTGGATAATTCCAACCACAATAATCCGTTTATTCCCCAACATGGCAAGATAGACGATCCGCGACATTTCTTTGGTAGAAAGCGAGAAATACGGCGGGTGTTTGAGACGCTGAATAGTGGTAGTAGTGTTGCAATTATTGGCGAAAGGGCGATCGGCAAAAGTTCCCTCCTACAAGCCCTTTACCGAGAAACCCCAACTGAACTCCGTCATCCGCGCCAACCCATTTACCTTAACTTAAATAATGTTTATGATGAACATGACTTTTACGATGCTTTGTGTGGCGAAGCGGGTATCGAGACAGTCAAAGGATATCAACTAAAACGGGCTCTAGAATCGCACCGATTCCTGTTGCTTTTAGATGAAGTCGAGAAAATGACCTGGGATGGATTTACGAACCAAGTACGCGGCCAATTGCGGGGTTTGGCGGAGGGAACCGATGCACCTTTGCGTCTAGTTGTCGCCGCCTGCACCTCTCTCGATACCCTGTTTCCTGACAGTCAAGACAAAAATATGACATCTCCTTTCAAAGGAATTTGCATTGAGGAAAATCTGAAGCAATGGGATGATCAAATTAGCCGCAAATTTATTGATAGTCGCCTCAATGCTGACTGGTTAACACCTATTCCCGAACCCGTAAGGTTTACTGAGGCAGAAATTGCGGAGTTAATTGCTGAAAGTGGCGGCTATCCTCAGAAATTGATGCAATTGTGCTATCAAGCTTACGATCGTTATATCAACGATACTAAATCATCCTAAAATACTATAGAAAGCTAAGATAGATATGCGATCGCACAATCCAATATCTCGTAGGGGCAGGTTCACCAACAATAATCGCCTAAAACAGACAATCTCAAAAACCTGCCCTCCCCAGCC